>CALMZT010000101.1 GCA_937870805.1 uncultured Chloroflexota bacterium | reverse complement strand
TGCGCCCGCAGGGCAAGACATATCCCGCACTCCCAAAAACCCGCCAGTTCGTAGGGGCGCACCTGCGTGTGCGCCCGTCAACTGCATAAATCCTAACTCCCATTGTAATGAAATCTGCGATACTGATTTAAGTCCATCTACAGCACATTAAGTCCAGAGCGATTGCATTAAAATCGCGCGTTGATCAATAAAGGTCAGATGTGTCATTGTAGGGGCGCACCAATGTGTGCGCCCACCAGATCTTTAAGCCTATTCTCATGCGTAAACGCTCAACAACGCGAGTCTTTTCCCCCTCTCCCGCGCCACATATGTCCCCCACCTATTCCCTATTGCGCGTTGGGAGAGGGGGATTAAGGGGGTGAGGTCATAGCGAACGCTGGATAACTTTTGCTTCACTCCACAAAATACCTACCCTTATGCAGGGCTAGGGGTGAGGTTAAGCAGATGAGCACCAATAGTTATTGTAATAAAATCCGCGACGATGATTTAAGTCCATGTGCAGCACATTAAGTCCACAACTGTTGTCATTTTCTACTTTTGACCTATACTCGCTAACCACTCGTTTGATCCTCGTTTGAAGGCATGACCTCGTGAATCCGTTTTACCAGGAAATTTTTGAACAACCCACAGCGCTGCGTCAATGTATCGAATTTTACGAACACAACCGTACACTGCTTGCCTCACTCCCGCGTCCTGCCCAGCCTGTTTTCCTGGGCATGGGCGCGTCGTACCATGCAGCGTGGGCGATGAGTGATTACGCACACAGCTTGAACATTCCAGCGCTGGCATTGGAAGCCGCCGACACGCTCAATTACAGCACCAGCCTGCTGCGCTCGAATAGTTCGCTGACGTTCGTTTCGCAATCAGGGAAAAGCGCCGAAGTCGCGCCGATCATTGACCTGTTGCCAGAAGATACCGTGCTCATCGGCATCACCAACGACAGCGAGAGCCTGCTGGCACAGCGCGCGCAAGTGGTGCTCCCCATCATGGCAGGCGTGGAAACCACCGTAGCGACCAAAACCTACATTAATACGCTGGCGCTGCTGTGGCTGATGATGCGTCAATGGGCAGGCTTACCTCAAGACATGAACACCCTCAAGACTATTGCTGACCAGATCGACGAGGTGCTCAAAAATGCCGATACGATCACCGCACGCTGGCTTGAGAGGTTGAGTCAGGCGCGTTCAATCGTATTTTTGGGTCATGGACCGCACGCGGCGACAGCACGGCAAGCCGCCATGATGGTCAACGAATGGGCAAAACTGCCCGCTTCCAGCTTCAGCATCGGTGCTTTCCGACATGGCTTCATCGAAAGCAGCAGCCTTGATCTCGGCGTCGTGATTTTTTCGCCGCCCGCTGCAAAAACCCATGCATCCGCGCTTGCATTAGCGGACGAACTTCGAGCTTATGGCGCGCGCGTGTACGTGGAATGTCGTGCAGGCTATGTGTTCACTGCGCCGCTGCTGGACATCATTCCTGCGCAGCTTTTTGCCGAAGTCTTTGCGCGCCATCGCGGCATTGAACCCGGCTTCCGCTTCATCTCCAAAGTCATCACCCGCCTGTAGAAGGATTTTGCATGGCACGCATTAAACTTGCCTATATCGGCGGCGGTAGCACGCGCGCGCCCGGCACGATGGCATCGCTGATCGAACAGGGCGAGAACTTTCAGGGGGCAGAAATCGTCCTCATCGACCTCAATGCTGAACGTTTGGAACTGGTCAAAACGCTGGCGCAAAAGATGGCACAGCAGCGCGGACTCGATCTGGTCATCACTGCCACCACAGATCGACGCGCGGGGCTGCGCGATTGCGATGCCGTGCTCACCAGCTTTCGCCCCGGCGGTTTTGAAGCGCGTTACCTTGATGAGAGTATTCCGCTGAAGCATGGCATTATCGGGCAGGAAACGCAGGGACCCGGCGGCTTTTTCATGGCGCTGCGCTCGATTCACGTCATGAAGTCGATTATCGCGGATATGGAAGCGGTTTGCCCCAATGCCTGGCTGTTCAACTACACCAATCCTATCAACATCGTTTCGGAATCCGTGACTCATCACTCGGCTATTCCCATCGTTTCACTCTGCGAAGGACCGATCATCTTTCCACGCATGATTGCGCGCGCTGCCGATCTTGACCCTGACAAGGTAGAGGCGGTGATGATTGGGCTTAATCATGGGTCATGGAGTGTGCGCCATCGGTACGACGGTGAAGATTTCATGCCCGTGCTGCGCGACGCCTACGAACGCAAGCGCAATGACGGCGTATCAACGCCAAAACAATTGAGAATGCTGAAGTTGGCGGTCACAATGGACTCCATTCCGGCGGATTATTTTCGCTACTACTACTTCACCGATGAAATGCTGGCGGAACTGCAAGCCAAGCCGACCACACGCGCGCAGGACATCATGGCGCGTGCGTCCGATTTCTGGGAGCACTATCGTGAACAAGCCGAGTCCGATCATCCGGCGCTTGACCCGTCACGTTCGCGCGGCGGTATTCATGAACTGGAACTTGCCATTGATGCCATCGACGCCGTATTTAACAATCGCGGCGAGGTCTTGCCCGTCAACGTTCCCAATCGCGGCGCGATACTGGACTTTGCCGATGATCTCGTGGTGGAAGTCCCCGGCTACCTTGATCGCAGCGGGGTGACGCCGCTTGTCCAGCCGGCACTGCCGCAGCACGTTGCGGGGTTGGTGAAGATGCTGGCAGAATATCAGGCATTGACCGCCGAAGCCGCGTGGAGTGGCGGACGTAAAGAGGCAGTGCGCGCCCTTGCCAGCCATCCCTTTATGCATTCATTGGAGAAAACGGAAGTGATCTATGACGAGATGTCAGCGGCGCTAAAAGCCTATCTACCGGAGCGTTTACTCTCGTGAATTATATTTTAGGCGTGGATGGCGGCAACACGAAGACCATTGCGCTCGTAGCGCGCTTGGATGGAACCATCGTCGGCGTGGGGCGCAGCGGCTGCGGCGATATTTACGGCGTCTCGTCGCCTGATTTAGCCGTTACGAATACCATTGAAGCCGTGTCCGCCGCCTTAAATATGGCAGAGATACAAAAAGAAGCGTTAGCCGCAGGCTGTTTCAGCATGGCGGGCGCGGATTGGCGCGAAGATTTTGAACTGCTACAGCGCGCTTTTGTCGGTTATGGCGCACAAGTCACCGTCGTGAATGATGCAATGGGCGCGCTGCGCGCAGGCTCTCCTGATGGCACAGGCGTCGCGGTTGCCTGTGGTACGGGCGCGGCAACGGGCGCACGCAGTGCTCAGGGGTTGATCTGGCATTCGAGTTTCTGGCAGGAGCCGCAAGGTGCACAGGAATTGGGACGCAAAACGCTGCGTATGATCTATCGCGCCGAGTTAGGCGTTGAGCCGCCGACTACCCTCACTGCGCCTGTGCTCGACTACTTTGAAAAGAAAACTGTCGAAGACCTGCTGCGCTTGTTCACCGCGCGGACAGTCGCACATCCCGCCGGGACTGTTGTTGCCAAACTGGTGCGTATCCTCCTCGATGAAGCTAATAACGGGGACGCAGCGGCACGGCGTATTGTCGAAACGCACGGCGCGGCGCTCGGTGACTATGCGCTGGCGGCGGCGCGGCAGGTGAAGATCGAGAACACGCCGTTCGCGTTGATACTGGCGGGCGGCGTCTTCCGTCATTCAGGACGTTTGCTGGCAGATGCGCTCATCAACCGTGTGCATACCACTTCCCCACAGGCACGCCCCATTTTCAGCCGCTTTGAGCCTGTGATCGGCGCACTGCTCCTTGCGCTCGAAGCTGTTGACATCATTGTAACTGAGCCGCTGCTTGAGCGCTTAAATGCTCATCTGCCGCCCGCTGTCCTGTTTGAGACGTAATGACTAAGCCATCAAATGGAGCGTTCTCAATCGGGGGGACTCAGACTCAGTGAATCCCCCTGATGGCTCAATACGCTAATTCATTTTCGGGGAGTGGTGAACATTGCGGATACCTAGGGGCGCACCATGTAAGCGAAGCGGCGTGCGCCCGACCATCCTTGAAAATCACCACACTCCATTTTCACCGACCCTTGACAGCCTTCATCAATTTCATGGCGTCGGGGTTTCAGTTTCCGGCGGTGTACCACTCTCGACCTCAGTGGGGAGTGCCGTTGGTTCTGCTGTCGGCGTCTCAGAGGGCACCACCGTCGGCTCATCTGTGACCGTCGCAGGGATCACTGTCGCCTCTGGCGTCGTACCGGGTGGCACTGTTGCCTCCTCCGTCACCATCGCCGTCGGGATGACCATCGTCGGCGAGGCGGTCGGCAGCGGCGTGTCTGCCGTCAACACCTGCCCGTCCACGATCAGCGCGTCAATGCCCACCGGCGCACCGCCTAGCGCCACAATCCGCAGCACATGCTCACCTGCTGCCAAGCCGCTCACCGCCGCCAGATTACCCACGCTCTCGGCACTGGCATTGGCGTTCACCGCCCGCACGGGCACCCCGTCCACCTCGATCACGAAGCTGCCGTACTGCGGTCCTGCCAGGTACACGACTTCCGCTGCTGTCCCGCTGAAGCGGAATGTCAGGCTGTCGGCTGCGCTGCCGCTGCTGCTCAGGTACGTTTGCCCGACGGCGTTTTCATGCGCGGATGCAAGCCATGTGCCTGTGCGCTGCACGCGACCTTCGTCCGCCTGCACCATCAGCGGCTGCGGGTTCATCGACAGCGAGAAGAAGCTGCGCGCGGCGCTGAACATCCCCATCCCACCCTGATTCCATGCCTGTACGCGCCAGGTGTAACCGCCATACGCCAGCGGATTGCTCACCTGCAAGGTGCAGTTCGTGACGTTGCAGCCGCCGACGTTCGCCTGCACCCACTGGTCAAACACCACCGTCCCCATGCCATTCTTAATTTCCAGGTGATACCACTGCGCAAACGCCACCGTGTTCCACACGAACGTTGGGCGGTTGGTGGTGTTGATGAGCGCCCCTTCCAGCGGTGTCTGCGGCTCCGGGATACCCGGCGCGGGCACGTTCACGTTGAAATTGATCGCTGTCGCCCACGCGCCGATGCCTGCCGGATTGTAGCCGCGCGCGTTCCAGGTGTACGCGCCGTTCGCCAGCGTCAAACCCGGTACAGTGAGCGTACAGACGCCCGCGTTACACAACTTGCCCGGTCCGCGCTCCGCACGATACCAGGCGTTGTGGACAATGGAGGTTGACGTGTTGACGTACAGATTGTACCAATCGACATTCGGGTTATCGTTCCACACAAAGCTCGGTGTGGGGTTGGTGATCGTCCCCGTCGGGCTGGTCAGCGTCAGTGCGCCCGGTGCGCTCACGCCGATGGTGAAAGCGGTGACAGGCGATAACGCGCTGATGCCGCCCGGTCCATAGGCTTGCAGACGCCATGCGTAGCTGCCCAGTGTCAGGTTCAGTGCATTGGCGACGGTGCAGGTGCCGGGATGCGGCGTGCAAATCGTCGCCGCGTCGTACCACTGGTTCAGATACTGGGGACTGAAGCTAGGCGATGGACCGGTCACTGCCAGCATGTAGTAAGTGGTGCCCGCTGCCGTGTTCCAGGTGAAGGTGGGTGAGCCTGTGGTGATCGCGCCACTGGGGTTGAAAGTCGTGATTTCGGCGATGTTGGGCGCGGCAAAGCTGAAGGTGAAAGCGGTAGGTCCGCCGTAGCCGTCGTTGGCAGCACCGCCCGCACTGAAGCCGCCTGGATTCCACGCTTTCACCCGCGCCTGATAACTGCCATTGCCCAGATTGAGCACCGGCGTCACCGCGCAGGGGCTGGTCGGGCAGACGCTGGCGCGCGTGTACCAGACGTTGAGTACGCTCGTTCCCGTGTTGTTGGTAACGTAGAGGTTGAAATAAGCGGCGTTGGCGTCATCATTCCAACTGAAGGTGGCGCGTCCCTGATTGTTATTGACCGTGATGCCGCTGGGTAAAGCAGGCGGCAGCACGTCGGCGATGAAGTTCTGCGGACCCGCGTAGCCACCGACTCCGCCCAGGCCCAGGCCGCCCGGACCATAAGTCCGCATGGAGGCGCTGTACGCCACGCCATCGCCCAGATCACTCGGCGCAATCAGGGAGCAGGTTGCGCCGTTGGGGCTACCGCAGGCGGTAGTGCGCGTGACCCACACATTAATCGACGGCGCGTTGGGGTTGTTG
>CALMZT010000100.1 GCA_937870805.1 uncultured Chloroflexota bacterium | reverse complement strand
CGAGCTGCTCACCGGCGAGCCGCTCCCGCCGGCCCTCACCCTCGGGCGCCTGCTCACCGAGGTCACGCCGGACGTGCTGTGGGCCGCCGCCGTCGCGGCGATGGTCGTCGCGTACCTCCTCGGTGTCCGCAGGCTGTCGGCACGCGGCGACCGCTGGCCCGTGAGCCGCGCGGAGGGACTTCTCAATGGGCGCCCAGCGAGCGCTCACCGCTCCCCCTAGGCTTCCGAAGCCGCTCCGGTCGCGGGCACCGCCACGCGAGTCTTCTTCTCACGAATGCGGGTCGCTAAACGTGTGTAATCGCTGTCGCTAGAGACGAGGCAAAATCCGTCGATACCCGCGCTGTACAGAATGTCCATCGCATCGATAATCATGGCGCTGTCGGTAGAATTCTTGCCAGTTGTGTAGCGAAACTGTTGGACAGGTTGGATAGCGTAGGTGTGCAGCACCTGCTTCCAACTTTTCAACTGGGGTTCTGTCCAGTCACCGTAAACACGGCGAATCGTTAACAACCCATATTTACTGGCTTCTGCCAGCATCTCGCCCAATAGAGAGGCTTGAGCATTATCGCCATCAATCAACAAGGCAAGCCGTCTGTTGACTGCCATATGTTCTCCTCTTCAAAAAGTTTTATTCTGTTTGTTGCTGCTGCAATGAGAAAAGCGATTGCAGCAAGTTGTGAACTCAATTTTGCTGCTGCTGCTGCAACAGTGCTGATAATCCTTTGTAGAGTACACCGCTTTGTAGTTGTGCTCTGAAGAAAGAGTAACACAAAAGGGGCTGCATTTGGGTTTCATTTGACACTTTAATTCGCAACGTAATATTGTGCCTCATTAGTGCGGTGAATTCTGCTTATGAGTTTTTTCAACCAAGTTGGATGACCATTTGAAAACATACGTTTGAAAAATTTAGCGTCAAAAACCGATCTGTTTTCTATTTCCTAATAGGAATGGTCGCACGGGTCAGCTACCTCAACAATGTGCTACAGTGAAGAGCAGCATATCACCACTACGGTGCAGCATCTCTATTATCTTCTGAATTTATTCCTGTTGTCTGTGGCACGAGTCATCATTTTTGACACAGAACACCAGAAAATGTTTCAAATACACAGACTTAATGTTTGATCTTTTGTAGTCAATACAGCACTACAGAAATATCTAACGATCTCAAGTCTATATTACATCACGTATTTAGGAGTGAGTCTAAGCAAGAAAGTGATGGCTCAACAAGCATAAAAGGAAGCACAGCTTGTCTAAACGGATCGCAATACTACATTATGCCAGTCCTCCCGTCGTAGGAGGGGTTGAAGCAACCATCGCTTATCATGCGCGTGGGCTGGTTGAGCTTGGCTATCAAGTAAATGTAGTTAGTGGCAGCGGCAGCACTTTTGATGAACGGATAGAAACCCATATCAATCCACTGTTCGGTTCAAAGCAGCCTGAAATCCTCGCCATAAAGCAAGAGCTTGATCGAGGGGTGATTAGCCCCAGCTTTGAAACACTGTGTGAGGAACTGAAAGCAGCCCTTCAAGCTGCCCTTGCCGACTGTGACGTGTGCATTGTTCATAACGCGCATACCATGAACAAAAATCTTGTGCTGACTGCGGCACTCGCACGCCTGAGTGATCTGCATATGATCGCATGGTGCCATGACTTTGCCTGGACAATGCCTCAATACCAACCGGAATTGCACGTCGGTTATCCCTGGAACTTGCTGCGTGAGCGATGGGCAAACACTCGCTACGTAACCGTTTCTGCGCCCCGTCGTGACGAATTAGCCGCCCTGCTAGGTATGGCAGTTACAGAAATCAAGGTGATCGGCTCAGGCATGGATCTTGCGCGTTTTTTACGCTGGACAAGAACCACAGAGCGGCTCGTTCAGGAATTACATCTGTTAGAAGCTGATGGGCTGCTCTTGCTGCCAGCGCGCCTTACTCGGCGCAAGAATATCGCGCTGGCATTGGAAGTCTTAGCCGAACTGCGGAAACAGTCGCAGAAGGATTACAGACTCATCGTCACCGGACCGCCCGGACCTCACAATCCCTCAAATCCCGGTTATCTAGGCACATTGTTAGCGTTAAGGCGTGAATTGAAGCTTGAGGGGGCAGTGCATTTTCTCTATGAACTTGACAATCTATCGTTCATCCCCGATGACGATACAATGGCGGATTTATATCAACTATGCGATGCCCTATTTTTCCCCAGCATTCAGGAGGGCTTTGGAATTCCCATGTTGGAGGCAGGATTATCACGCCTGCCGATTTACTGCTCGGATATTCCGGCACTGCGTGAGACAGGGCAAGAAGACGCAGTGTACTTCAACCCCCTTGAAGACAGCCCGCAGGTCATAGCCCGCCGCATCCACGATGGTTTTGCGACTGATGCCCAACATCGTTTACGGCTTCGAGTTCGGAAATCCTATCGCTGGGACACGATTATCCAGCAACAACTTGTTCCCCTTCTTGAGGAGGAAAGATGACCTTAATTCATCGTAAAGTCCTGCTGACACTTTCGGACACGACCCATCTAGAAGCATGGCTTAATTTAGCGGCACACCTCGTCCCTGAAGATGGTGAGATTCATGTGCGCGGTCTCGTGACGGTTCCTGAAGAACTCTCCTTGAGCGAAGGCGCTAATATGGCGCGCCAGTGGCGTGAAGCACTGGACATGTTGGCTCAAAACTCGTCCGCCGTGTTCGCAGATCGTCACCACACTTATGTTGATTACAAGCCTATTCAGCACGTTCTTAAGGAAATTACCACCGCTTCGTTTGATTTACTGATCGTGCAGTGGGCGGGACCGGCGGAATTGACAGGAGGGGGTTCGACCAATGATATTCTGGATAGCGCCTCATGTGATGTGATTTTGCTGCATGGTTATCAATTTGACGTCGTTGGACCTGTGCTGCTCTCACTGCGCGGCGGTCCCAATCTGACGCTGGGTACTCGTGTAGCGAAAGCCCTGGCTAACGGGTCAACGATTACGTTATTCCACGCCGTTGATCGTAAACTCACAACACCTGAACTAGCGAACTTAGAAGTCACTATGCGCGATGAACCGCAGATTACCCGTACTATTGCCACAAGTAAAGGACTGGTCGAAGGGATTTTGTCGGAAGCCACCACGGGACACAAAGCCATTGTGCTAGGCGCAGGTTTCCGCGAATCAATCAAACGCCGCAACCCGCTGAGTCCGGTCATCAAGCGGGTCTTTGAACAGACCCAGATGCCAATAGCGATTGTACGAGCCTACAATCCTGAAGACTTAGAGTTTCACCCGCCGCGCAAACGAACAATAGTCACGAATGATTTATCAACCCGTGTAGATCGCTGGTTTGCTGAGAACACGTTTGACAGTGGAGAGTTTGCTGATCTCAATGCACTGATGGCATTGAAAGAAAAACATGGCGTAACGATTAGCGTGGGGCTGCCTGCTCTCAACGAAGAAAAGACAGTCGGCAAAGTCATCAAAACGTTGAAATCAGCGCTGATGAATTCGATTCCACTTGTCGATGAAATCGTGCTCATCGACAGCAATTCTACAGACAACACAGTAGCAATTGCCGAATCATTGGGCATTCCCGTGTATAAGCATCCCGATATTTTGCCGGAGGTTGGGTCTTATCGTGGTAAAGGGGAAGCGCTGTGGAAAAGTCTGCATGTTCTCAAAGGTGACATCATTGCCTGGGTGGATACTGACATTACCAACATCCATCCACGTTTCATCTATGGCATTATCGGACCGCTGTTGAAATATCCTCGTCTCCAATACGTCAAAGGGTATTATCAACGCCCGATCAAGGTGAACGGAAAACTTCAGGCGTATGGTGGCGGGCGCGTCACCGAACTGGTGGCTCGTCCGATGCTGAACCTGTTTTACCCGGAGCTTTCAGGCATCATCCAACCGCTCTCTGGAGAATATGCCGGACGACGTACCGCCCTCGAACAAGTGCCGTTTTTCACCGGCTACGGCGTGGAAACTGCGCTGCTGATTGACCTGCACCAGCGCTTCGGGCTAGAAGGGCTTGCTCAAACCGACCTCGAAGTCCGTGTACATCACAACCAGCCCCTCGTAGGCTTGAGCAAAATGTCTTTCGCCATTCTCCAGGTGTTTATTGACCGTATCGAAAAACGCTATGGCACACAGCTTCTCGAAATGGCGAACCGCAGCATGAAGCTCATCGTGCATGAACCAGATCGGTTCGGCTTAGAGATTCAGGACATTACAGATATTGAGCGTCCACCTATGATTAGCGTGCCAGCCTATGCTGAGCGTCTGGTGGAAGCAACCGTCACCGATTGAAGTGTATCTTAGAGAGCTATGAGAGTTTCCTCTGAAGTTCAGCACGAGAGGAAACTCTTGTCCGTCAACAACATGGGCACAGATCGCGCCGCTTTAAGTGTTGATACTGCCGCTTCTCAAACCCAGGATCGAAAATCCCAAAGATAAAGACTGAAACAAGATGGAAACAAGTGGTATCCTATATAGGAGCGCTGGTTCTCCAGTTTTCTTGATGTTAGCTGTCAACCTCGTTAACTCCGCTGCTTGTTCTCCTCGTTTTCAGAAATTTAAGGATGGCAGGGAGAGGCAGTTAACGCCCCAGCTAAGCTCACCGTATGGATCGCTCCGTAACTTTTGCCTACGGTGGGGGGTATACAAATAGACTGGAGAGAACAGAATGGAATACAGATATTTAGGACTGAGTGATAAAGCATGAGTATCGAGATACTACGTAACCGAATCGATCTGGTCAATGTTCCCTTCACAGATCGCGGATCACGCATTTTGTTGTTCCGCAATAACAATCAGTTTTCTATTCGGCTGGCAGAGCGGTGGACAAAGTGGGAAAACGAAATTGGGCACTACCGTCAACGTCCACCACTCATTACCGACATTACTCTTTACACAGATACAGGAGAACCCATCGCCATTGAGGAAATAGAAAGCTATCCGCATTGCATACACGTTTGCACGACGATTGGACAGTTCGATTGGACATTTGTCGACGCTGAAACGCTACTGTTACAACTGCCAAGTGGGCGTTTCGGGATTTCATTTAATATTTTTGCAGAGCAGGGAACAACCGATTGGCGCGGTGGGACTCTGCGCGGCAAACGCAATGTGTCTTATACAACGAATGCTCGACTCATCCAGAATGTACGTGAGAGTACCGATAAAGATAAATTTCACGTCGAGCTTGTTTTGGAAAGTCATGTCGGCAACGCCATCCTATTCAATATTACTCCCCGTTTAGGCTACAATCGCTCGATTCCCAATCCCGATGAATTGATTGCCAACCAGCACAGCTTGTGGGAACAGTGGTTTGCCGCCGCACCGCCCGTGCTAGAGGAGTACCGTTCTCATTATGCGTATGCGTGGTGGATTTTACGCATGGGTCTGGTCAATACCCGTTACTACTTTACCCGCGAGGCATTATATCCTTCTAAAATTCATTATGTAGGGGTATGGCACTGGGATCAGGTCTTCCACGCGCTGGCTTATCGTTATGTGGACAGCCGCCTCGCTGAAGATCAACTACGCATCGTATTAGACCATCAACGTGCCGATGGAATGCTGCCTGATGCCATCCATGATGAGGGGTTAATTATGCATTTAACCCTGCCTGTGGACGCCGATGTCACCAAGCCGCCGATTATCACCTGGGCGGTGCTGAAAATGTTTGAAACGTCTGGACATCTGGATTTTCTACAGGAAATCTACGAGCCACTGGTCAATTGGAATCGCTGGTGGATGACGGAAAATCGTAATGGCAACGGGCTGTGCCAGTATCAGCACCCTTTTACCTCTGGCTTGGATGATAGTCCACTGTGGGACTATGGAATGCCGGTGGTGTCGCCCGATCTGAACACGTATCTCGTTTTACAAAATCGCAGTTTAGCGCAGGTATCGCGCCTGATCGGCAGGGATGATGCGGCTGAAGAGTTTGAACACGAAGCAGATCGTCTCCTGAAAAGTATGGTAGAAGATTTATGGGATGAAGAGGCGGGGCTATTCCGCGCAAAACTTTATGGACAGCCCATCGCTACGGTTACACCATTTAATTTACTCCCATTGCTCACAGGTGGCTTACCGGAACACATCACGCAGCGCGCCATCGAAAACCTGACGAATCCCGAACTGTTCTGGTCAACATTTCCACTGTCAACCGTCGCGGTTTCTGATCCCGCCTTCAATCCGACGCAAATGTGGCGCGGACCTGTTTGGATTAACGTCAACTACCTGTTTGTCGAGGCGTTAAAACTCAACAATCAACACCAACTCGCCGCAGAACTCCGGCGCCGGACGCTCGACCTCATACTCCGTCACAACGACATCTACGAATACTATAATCCACTCACAGGCGAACACCCCCCAAAGGCTGCGCCGATGTTTGGTTGGTCTGCCGCGTTGTTCATCGAATTGGCGATTGATGAAACGCGCTGGCAAAAGGAGCAGGCGAAAGCGCGGCAGGAGAGTGAATAGCGAATCCATACGCTGAAAGTTCTCTGAAGGCAGATCTCACTTCCTATTAAAAAGGCTGGTGGACGAGGATTTTAACTGCTCAACTTCCAGTCTTTCCTTTAAATATTGCTTAGGACTTACGCAGTTGACGGGCGCACACGTTGGTGCGCCCCTACGAGCGCGGTGGTAATTTGAACTCAACTGCGTAACTTCTAATTGCTGTAACTTTTCCTGCTGCGCTCCCTCTATACAAACGCTATACTATACCAACAGCAATTCCAGACCAGTTGAGTAGGAGAAAATTAGTATGCGTAAGTCACGTGTTTTTGTACTTCTTTTTGTATTAGCCTTTTTAGGTGTTTTTTCAGTGATGGCGCAGGACGCACCGACAATCGCCGTCGTCACCCCATATCTGGCGCAGCCCGGAACACAATTTATGGTCGAAGCCTTCCAAGCCGCCGCTGAAGAATTGGGCTGGACAGTGAATGTCATTGATACGGCGGGCGATGTCGCGGCGGTGGTGAGTCGTCTGGAAGATATGTCGGCGCAAGGTGTGGATGCCATTGTGATTAACGTCGACCCGGCACAGGTATCGGCGGGGTTGCAAGCGGCTGCTGACGCAGGTATTCCAGTCTTTGGCATGGATGCAGGCGTTGATCCCCTGCTCGTCACCAACGTCACCAGCAACGGCTACGCGATGGCTGCTGAAACCGCTACCTACGTCGTAGACCGCATTAATGGTGCAGGGCGCGTCGTGATGTTCGTCTTTGACCCCTATCCGCCTGTGCAGAAGCGTGGGATTGTCGCGGACGCCATTTTTGGCAACTATCCCGACATTGAAATTGTAGATCGCATCACGCCTGACGTGAATGATGGGGGCATTGCGGATTCGCGCGCTCGTATGGAAGCTGTATTGGAAGCCAATCCTGAACCCGGCAGCATCTCGGCGGTGTGGGCAGCATGGGATCAGCCCGCGCTTGGTGCGCTGCAAGCCATTGAGGCAGCAGGGCGTGAAGACGAAGGCATTGTGATCGTCGGCATTGACGCCAACCCGCAAGCGTTAGATGCGATTGCCGCTGGAGGTAACTTTGAAGCCAGTGTCGCGCAAGACTTTACAGGTATCGGCGGCACGGTTGCTGAATTGGTTGATGCTTATCTGGCAGGCGAAGAAATCACGCAGCGCGTTGTCTACGTGCCAACTACACTTGTCACGGGCAGCAACGTCGAAGATTTCCTGAGCATGGGACAGTAGTTACCACAAATATTCGTCTATGAAGAGGCATAACAACGCCATGCCTCTTCAGCAGAATTCATCCATTGATTTAAATTCCCAATGATTTCCTCAGTGCCCTTACTTGCCATTCATGGCGCGCATAAAAAGTTTGGTGATACCCCAGTGCTGACCGATGTCTCGCTGGAGTTGCGCGCGGGTGAAGTCCATGCGTTGATGGGCGAGAACGGCGCGGGCAAATCGACGTTGATTAAACTGCTGGCAGGCGTTGTGCCTGCCGATGAAATGCACGCTACGCTACGTGGCGCTCCTGTCAGTTTTCCTAACCCGCAAGCGGCGTTTCAACATGGGCTGCGCTTCATTCATCAGGAATTGAACGTTGTGCCGCAGTTATCGCTGGCAGAAAATCTCTTTGTCAGCCAACCCTATCCCACACGTTTTGGCTTCCTTATCGATTGGCGGCGCTTAAATGCACAGGCTGCGAGTCTGTTGAATGAGCTGGGCATCACCCATCTGAAGCCGACAAATCGCATGGCAAACCTCAGTCCCGGCGATCAAATGCTTGTC
>CALMZT010000099.1 GCA_937870805.1 uncultured Chloroflexota bacterium | reverse complement strand
CACGCGAGTGATCTCAGCTATGACGAGATCGCGGAAATAACCGGCCTGCCCCTGGGAACGGTCAAGAACAGGCTGTTCCGTGCGAGGGAGATGATGCGGCAGATCATGATCGAACGCGGTTTCGCAGGGATCTGAGCAAATAGCGGCTTTCAGCTTTGGGGTGCAGGACTTCTCCGCCGACGTGCAGCACGCGATCGGCCGGATTCAGCCGTTCGACGTCGTCCGCCATTGCGTCGACATGTTCGTAGAAGCCGGAATCCTCGGCCTGAATATCGACCTGATGTACGGTCTCCCGCGTCAGAGCGCCGCTGGAATAGCGCGCAACGCCGACCTCGCCGCTTCGCTGCAGCCCGGACGCATCGCGCTGTTCGGCTACGCCCATGTCCCCTGGATGAAGAAGAACCAGGGGGCGATCGAGACATCGGCGCTCCCCGGACCTGAAGCGCGACTCGAACAGATGGCCGCAATTCGAAGCGTTCTCACCGGGAATGGCTATGTTCCCGTGGGCTTCGATCACTTCGCACTGCCCGACGATCCTCTGGCGCGGTCGGCTCTGAGCGGGGGCCTCAGGCGCAATTTTCAAGGCTATACGACAGATGCCGCGCCCGCTTTGATCGGGTTCGGAGCATCGGCGATCAGTCGTCTCCCTTTAGGCTACGCCCAGAACGCGGCCGACCTGCGCACCTACGCCCTTGCGGTTTCGAACGGTCTTCTGCCGGTAGCGCGGGGCAGGGCTCTGACAGCCGAGGACCACACGAGGGCAGCCCTCATTCAAGACGTGCTTTGCCGCGATAGGTATAGATGCCAAGATGATCGGGGTTTAATTCAATGACTTTAGAATAAGATTCAATGGCTTGTTTCAGATCGCCGCGCCGTTCCATCTTCAGCGCCCGCGCCAACTGCACCTCAGGACTCATCAACAGATTGCTGGTGACAGACCCTCCCGTTGTCAGGCGTTCGATCTTCTTTTTAACTTCTTCTTCTTCTTTGGGGGAAACCTGCTTGATGTCGCCATACACAGGCTGCTTGAGGTAACGCTTGCGCAAGCGTTCCATCGCTTCGTCAAAATATTCATGGAACATACGTACCGCATTGTAGCGCGGGAGTTCTGCCAGTTTGCCAGTGAGCTGATGCTCTTGCCCATTAAAGGTATAGTCGCCCACCAACACGGGAACAATATTGCGCTTCAAATCAATGGCGTGTTCGATTTCGCGGCGCAGCCAATCATCCGGCTCATTCACACGATCCAGTGTTCCGGGTGACAAAATCAACACGAAATGTGCGCGTGCAGCAATCTGATTGACAATGATAGTATCGAAGGTCCCGCTGTCGATGCTTTCTACATCCATGAAGGGGTCGAAGTCGTTGGAGCGCAAATCTTCAAAGATCGAGCGAGCGATGAAGGACCCTGTAGCGCGCCGATAGCTAATAAAGACTGTATCCTGTGGACCCGGCATAAATTCTCTGTCCTAGCGTATTTCTCTGTATGAGGTTGATTATGTACGATGCTCTAATAAGCGTCAACAGTACAACTATCAACAGTTCGATAGTGTACTGCTAGAACAGAGTTTATGCGAGTTTGCGCCACAAGGACATTAAGGTTTTTTACGGCTGAATTTCCACGACAACGCCATCTTCTGCCCAGTTGTAAAGCGTGTCGATTTGCTCATCGCCAACAAGGATACAGCCGTAGGTCACAGGTGTACCAAGACTGTTTGTCCACAAGAGTTGGCTGCCGCCGCGTGTGGGGAAGCCGTGAAAGCCATTGGTGAAATCCGCACCCGGAATGGGACGGTACACGCCCATAAAGTTCGGCATATACAAATCCCAATTGCCCGCGTAGGCATTCGGCTCATGCATGATAATCTGATAAATACCGGGCCACGTCGGGCTAGACGCAATCCCTGTGCTTATCACTGCGTCCCACAGCAGCACGCCATTTTCATACACCCACAAATGCTGTTCGCTGATACTGACCACAAGGCGCTTATTGGGCACAGGCGCGTAGTCGAAGAAGTTATCAGGCGAGGGAATGGTGATGGTTTGTCCTTCGCTCACCGAATCAATGCCACCGTTCGCCTGCTGAATGTACAGATACGGCACGCCAACATCCCATGCGATGCTGGTAATTGTTTCGCCTGCTTGGACAACATAAGAGCGATCATGATGATACACGCGCACATAAGATTGAGTGCTGCCGTTGGCAATCGCCGCTTGCGCCGCTTGTGTGGCTTCGTCGATATTCACATAACGGGTTGAGTCAAGGATCGCATCAGCTTGTGCTTGTAGATAAGCTGCGGCGCGTCCAGTATCCATCGTGAATGCCAGGTCGCCAGTCTCACTGCTATCAGACGTCGCCGTCAGCCATGTTGCCCACGACTCCGGCGGCACACTCCAGGGTACAATATCGCCCGTCACTGGATCAAACACGTTGAAGGTATAGGCATTCGACAGCAAACGCTGTGCTTCTGCTAACATCGGACTGGCATCCGTCACCGTCGGCTGCACAGGAATCATCACCAAACTCAGCGCGCCGCTACGATCAAAACCTTGTCCATTTTGCAGTCGCTCAATCGTCGCGGCGATGTCCAATGCCTGTCCTTCTTGCGGCGGTGTCGTCGTTACCTGTCCATTGACGAACTGCACGCCGGCGTTCACAGCCGCAGTTTCGACGATTGAGGTTAAGCTGGCTAGACCTTGCTCCGCCGTCTGAGTATCGACATGCACAACAGGCTGCACATTGGCGTTTCCAAACAACGCGCTGCCCAGGCTGCCTTGACCACGCCCCTGTGCATAGGCTTCGCGCGCCGTTGCTTCTGCATCGAGTGTTAGTCCTAGCGTTGCCGGGTCAACTGCCCACGTGCGTTCGCCGTCGCGCAGCGTGATCGTTGTCCATTGCGCAGACAGTCGATCATCGGCTTCTTCCTGCGACAGTCCGCCAAGCTCGACACCCAGCGCGCGCACAGCCGGCAGAATACCGCGCGAGTAGACCATTGTGACACCCAACACCAGCGCCCCTAGCGACACCAATGTCAAAAGCGCGCCCAACGCGAAGGCGATCAACAAATTTTGTTTGCTGAGTAACGGCTTGCGACGTTGACGCTTCTTAGCAGGCGCAGGGCGATAAACGCGCGACTGCGCCGAGGATGCTGAACGGATTGATTTTTGCTGCATAGGAAAATGAGCTATCTCAGATGAATCGCGACACTCTATAGACGCGATTCACTTGCCTTTAGTTCCCATTATAGGCTCAAAATGCCTGCGTAAAACAGCGAGTAGGGTAATCACAGGGCAAGCGTTTACAGGTTTTTTATGAGTTTGCCTGCCTCTTCAACAAGCGGCTCATCCCAACGCAGATGTTTCTTGACCCATTGTACGTTGCCATAGTGTTTGTTCATCTCCATCAGCCTGCGCCACAGCCGCTTCGCTTCCTCGACATTGCCTAGCGCGTGCTGCGAAATTGCCATGCCCGCGATGCCAAAAGGATAATCAGGCTTCAATTCTTCCGCACGTTTGAAATCGCCTAAGGCTTGTTCGTGATGACCGACGGCAAACCAGAGTTCGCCGCGATTGTTGTACGGTTTATCAAATTGGGGATACAGCAGTATTGCCTTCGTAAAATCGGTGATCGC
>CALMZT010000098.1 GCA_937870805.1 uncultured Chloroflexota bacterium | reverse complement strand
CAGTCGATGCCAGCAAATCAAAGCGTTCAGGCATCCCCTTGATCTCCCAATAGTGGCTTTCCATGACGACAGGTGGCGCAGACTCAAAGCCCTTGAACAGCGGATGATCGGGCGTGCGAACTTGCAGCGGCAGCCAACCCTTTTCCTTGCGCATTCCGGGATGATAATCCGGCATCGGGTCAACTTCACCGAATTCCAGCGGACCCAACGCCTCACATTCCGCGCCGAAGGTCATACCGATAAATTGATGCCCTCCGCAGAAGCCCAACACCGGGACTTCGCCGCTGCGAATGACATCCTGCAACGGTTTGAATTCATCCCAATTATATTCCACCCAATCAGGCGTGTTGCCGCTGATGAAAACGCCTTTAATACCGTTTTCGCGCACCCAATCCATGCTGAAATCAAGGTAATGGAGACGTTGACAAGGCAAGCCTACAGCATCGCCAATATTCTGCGCACGCTGGTAGGACTCCTTAACGTGATTGGGTCCTCGATTGGGATTGTCGATGTTCCATTTGCCTTCAATATCGACATACACGAGCATGTTCTACACTCCCTCATTTGCGGTTTGCAAAACGGTCAGTTCTTCCAACGGAATATGGCAGTAAATGGTATGCCCTGCCTCGCTCACACGCGCAGGCGGCTCTTGGGTTTCGCAAATCATGCCGACTTTGCGCGGACAGCGCGTATGGAAACGACAGCCGCTTGGCGGATTTGCAGGACTTGGCACAGTCCCTTGCAAGCGAATGGGCTGTACCTCTGTCTGTTCTACGGCAGGTATCGCAGACACCAGCGCTTCGGTATAGGGATGATACGGCGGGCTAAAAATCGCTTCCGTCGGACCAATTTCACAGATGCGTCCCAGATAGATGACCGCCACTTCATCAGACAGATAACGCACCACATTCAGATCATGCGAGATGAACAGTAAGGCAACTTTGCGCTCCCGTTGCAGCCGTTGCAGCAGATTCAGCACCGCCGCCTGCACCGAAACGTCCAGCGACGAAATCGGCTCATCACACAACACCAACTGCGGATTCCCGGCGAACGCCCGCGCAATCGCCACGCGCTGCTTTTCACCGCCGCTCAATTGTTTCGGGCGACGATCCAAATAACTTTCATCGAGATTAACGGCTTTAAGAAGTTCGATGAGATATTCTTCTTCCTGTTCCGGCGGCACTACTTTGAAAAGCTTCAACGGACGCTGCAAGCTCTGTCGAATAGTATGGCGCGGGTTGAGCGACGAATCAGGATTCTGGAACACCATCTGCAACTGTTGCAGCGCCTTGCCTGTGCGCTGCTCAATCGTCTGCGAGAGATCGCCACCCGCAAACTGGACATCGCCATCCGTAATCGCTGCTAGTCCAGCTAAGCCGCGCGCAATCGTGCTTTTGCCGCAGCCGCTTTCCCCGACGATGCCTAACGTGCGCTGCGCAGCCAGATCGAAGCTCACGTCGTCAACGGCTTTCACAGGCGCGCGCTTGCCCAACAAGCTCATCGCCTGCTGGAAGTAGATTTTTAGCTGACGAACGCTGAGCAAATCCTTCTTTTGGGCGGGTTCAGCTTTTTGTTGTACCACTGGTGTAAATGCGGCGCGTGCTGGCTGATCAACCACCGTTTGCCAGCGGAAGCAGCGAACACTGTGCTCCGGCGCGACAGTTTCCAGCTTGGGCGCGCTGGCAACACACGCAGTTTCTGCCAATGCACAGCGCGGCGCAAAGATGCAGCCTTGTGGTAAAGCCGTCAGCGGTGGCGGCGACCAGAGCGTCTACTGCCGGCTGCCGCGCGGCGCGACGACCTGCGCGATACCGATGCCGATGCTGAACCAGCCGAGTCCGCGTGCAAGCTGCTCGGGTGCCGCATGCTCGGGACGTTTTCTCCGTGGGTATGCCGCCATTCGT
>CALMZT010000097.1 GCA_937870805.1 uncultured Chloroflexota bacterium | reverse complement strand
CATCTATGGGGTGGTCAAAAGCCAAAACTGGCGCACGGACCTGACCCAAAGCGCAGAATTTTCGCTTAGCCAAGAGTCGCGCGATGCGATGCGCGCTGTCGCCAACGACCCCAATGTGCCCAATATTCACGTCATTGCTTTCTATGGCGCAAACCAGGCTGACCAGCGCGATCAGGACACCGTTTTGCTTGACGATTATGTCGAGGCTGCAACCCCCACTGGCAGCGGCGTTTCTAAGCTCAGCTACGAGTTTGTTGACCCTGACCGCAATCCGACGTTGTTAGAGAGCTACGGAGCGCAGCCGGGGCAATTGGCAGCCGTCGTCGTGAACCCCGACGGCACATATGACATCGAGAACGCCGAAGTATTCAGCACCACAGACCAATTCACGGGTCAAGCCGATTTGCAAAGCTCGTTGACCAACGCGATTCTGCGTGTGGCAGCGTCGGGTGATTTCCGTGCCTATTTCCTGACCGTGGAAGATGGCGCGGACATTGAAGACACTGGCGAAACAGGTCTTTCAACTTTGAACAGCAGCCTGCGTGACAGCTTCAACTGGAATACGCAGCAAGTCACCTTTGCCCAACTTACGGGCGTGCAAGGTGGGATTGTGCTCAATGACCCAGCAGCTGATGGGGAAGTGATGGTTATTCCCGGTGGCAGCCAACCGCTGCGCGATCAAGATTTGCAAATCATCATCGACTACGTGAATGCAGGCGGCGATCTGGTGATCTTCTCCGATGTCGGCGCGAACAACGATGGCGAGTCATTAGCGACTGCCGATAATATGTCTGAATGGCTGAACGCAGCGTTTGGCATTCGTTTGTCGCGCAGCGTAATGCTTGACCAGACACAAGCTGTGCAATCACCTGCGCTGCCATATTCGGCGGATTTCGCTACTGATAGTTTCGTCACCCAATTTGACTCTCCGCAAGCGTTGGTGATTTTCCAGGTGCCGCATCCCATCGAAATTGCCGACACGCTGCCGACCAATGTCAGCGTAACCGAACTGGCGTACTCCAGCGATCAGGCGTACACCAAATCAGTCGCGGATGTCCTCGACAACAACCTGACGCCTGCCGATGGTGATCCGCGTGGTCCGTTTGTCCTTGCAGTCGCGGCTGAAAACAGTGCGACAGGCGCGCGTGTCGTTGTCTTGGGCAGTTCTGATGTGCCGCTGAACCTATATGCGCAGGCACGTGCTGCGGGTATCTATGACATCGACATGGCGTTTAATTCGCTGGTGTGGGCGACGGGCTTCAATGATTTCTTCCTAAACATTGATCGCGTAGATCCGGCAACGAGTGAGCAGGATACGCCGATCTTCGCCAGCGCACAGGAAATCCGTACCATTAATGTGATCACGCTGCTGGTGCTGCCTTTTGGCGTGCTGGCAATTGGCATCTTAGTGTGGTGGTTCAGCCGCGAACGCTCACCAGCGTAACGAAAAGCATCAACAAAAAAATATTTCTGTGGGGGCGAACCGCTGAAGCACAGCGACTTCGCCCCTGCACAGGAATCCAGTTTAGCAAGGAGCAAACACAATTATGGTTATCCAGAACTTTGACATTCTGAACTTTTTAGCGAACGGAGTCCATAATTCCCCGCCAACCCAACTGGCGTAAGCTTGTACGCGCAAAAGCGCACCAACTCACACTTTTTTGGATTTCGTCTGTCCCATTTCGTACAAACACCGATGTTGCGTCATGTTTGTAAGAGAGGCTTTCGCCAATGAGACAACCGTCTATTCCAGCTTGTGAGAACGTCTCACGAGTTAAACTATAACAATGAACGGCAAACTATTCAAGGATTAGGTCTCATGCCCAAAATCACTTTTATCGGCGCAGGCAGCACAGTATTCGCCAAGAATCTGTTGGGCGATATTCTCAGCTTCCCGGAACTTGCCAACGCAGAAATCGCTTTGTTCGACATCGACAATGAACGCTTGCGCACGTCGGAAATTGTCGCCAGGCGTGTCGCTGAAACCGTCGGCGCAAACCCGACGATCACGGCGACGACTGACCGCCGCGCGGCGTTGGACGGCGCAGATTACGCCATCTGTATGATTCAGGTTGGCGGCTATAAGCCCGGCACAGTGACGGACTTCGAGATTCCCAAGAAATACGGCTTGCGCCAGACGATTGCCGACACGCTCGGCATCGGCGGCATCATGCGCGGGCTGCGCACGATTCCTGTGCTGCTTGATATGTGTCATGATATGGAGCAGGTGTGCCCTGACGTCACCTTCCTGCAATACGTCAACCCGATGGCGATGAACTGCTGGGCAATCAACCGCGCCACCAGGATCAAAACCGTTGGCTTGTGCCACAGCGTACAGGGGACAGCCTGGCAAATCTCACGCGACATCGGCATCCCCTTTGAAGAAATCAATTACGTGGTGGGCGGTATCAATCACATGGCGTTCTATCTCAAGTTTGAGCGTAATGGCGAAGACCTCTATCCCCTGATTCACAAGGTAGTCGAAGAAAACCGCATGCCGGATTGGAATCGTGTGCGCTATGAGATGTTCAAGCGTCTCGGCTACTTCGTCACGGAAAGCAGCGAACACTTTGCCGAGTATGTACCCTGGTTCATCAAGCGTGATCGTCCTGATCTGATTGAAGAGTTCAACATCCCACTGGATGAATACATCACGCGCTGCGAAAGGCAAATCGCTGAATGGGAGAAACAGCGTGTGGAGCTGGAAGGTGGCGCGCCGCTGGAAGTTCACCGCAGCCACGAATACGGTTCAGGTATCATCCACAGCATCGAAACAGGCGAACCGCGCGTGATTTATGGCAACGTGGCGAACGACGGTTTGATCGACAACCTGCCGCAGGGCTGCTGCGTTGAAGTGCCTTGCCTCGTGGACAAAAATGGCGTCCAACCGACCAAAGTTGGTACGCTGCCGCCGCAGCTTGCGGCGCTCATGCAAACCAATATCAATGTACAGTCGCTCACCGTAGAAGCAGCGCTAACCTGCAAGCGCCAACACATCTATCACGCCGCGATGCTTGACCCGCACACCGCCGCCGAATTGAGCCTCGATCAAATCTGGTCGCTGGTCGATGATCTGATCGAAGCGCATGGAAGCTGGCTGCCAGAATACGTCTAGGTAGGTTTATCGTAGGGGCGAACCTGTGTGCTCTCAGGCATCAAGATAACGCTTAAGGCTTCCCGCAGCGGGTTCAAAACCCGCCGCTAGGTTGTGTTGACATTTGAGAGAACTGGGCTAAGGTTGTCGGATGACAACCGTGAGATTGACCGATGAACAGTGG
>CALMZT010000096.1 GCA_937870805.1 uncultured Chloroflexota bacterium | reverse complement strand
CCGTCTCTGGTTAACTGCGTGAGCAGTTCAAACACAAAGCCAATCGGCGCGGCGATAATCGCCCCCCAAGCCAGTACCTGGATGTAGCGAATGCGCAGCCTTAATAGGGCATCCTGCGCAAATTCTGATCGCAAATCTGTTCTCTTCATCGTGCAGTTTCCTTCGGTGGCTGCCCTAAGCGAATGGAGACTTTGGCTGCCTTCAGCGAGTCCTGCAAACTGCGTGCCGCCTCCGTGAGTGTCGTTTCGACGTTGTTGCTGGCTTGCAGACGGTTGCTGATTTCGTTCACCAGCGCTTCACGCAGGGCAAGGCGTTGACTTTCTTCCAGTAAGCGCGTGTTTTCTGCCGCGAGACCAAAACGTTCGCCTACTTCTTGCACGAGGTTCATCTCGTCGTTAGAAAACTGTCCATTGTCGTCTAGCTCAAATTCCATCGCACCAACGACCTGCCCACGCACGCGCAGCGGCACCGCGATCACGCGATTACCATGTTGGCTGTTCTGTACCACATAGTTCAGGCGGATCGCTTCTTCCAGCGTCTCTGACCAGCCGTGATCTATTTTCTTGCCAATACGATCTGGCTGTGTATCGTCAGAATCAAATTCGAGCTTGACTGCAAACTCCTCGTTTTTATTACGCAGATATTCTGACCATGCGCGTCCCGTTAAGCGCTCATTCAACTGCTCGACTTCGCGCAGCGCGCCACGTGTCTGCTCGACAAGGCGCTGATTCTCGCGGATACGCTGCTCCGTCTGCTCGAACAGCCGCGCATTGTCGATGGCAATTGCGATACTGT
Source organism: uncultured Chloroflexota bacterium (assembly GCA_937870805.1). GTDB lineage: Bacteria > Chloroflexota > Anaerolineae > Aggregatilineales > Phototrophicaceae > JACAER01. The sequence goes on along the minus strand of CALMZT010000096.1, from coordinate 3,391 downwards.
CCGACAGCGAAGAAAAGATACTGATCGAATCCTCACGCTGGAACGCGGTATCAAAGCGGCTTTGTAAATCCAGCGCGCCGACAACGGTATCGCCAATCGCCAACGGGAACGCGGCTTCGACAACCGTGTCCGTCAAAAATTCATTGCGGCGATGGATGCTATCTTCGCGTCCGGCATAGGCAATCACTGGCTCACGTCGTACAATCACCTGCCCGACAACACTTAAACTCCCGACGCCTAGAAAGTGATTGCGCCCTAGCAGCAGCTTGCCAACAGTGCCTGTACTGGCGGCTAATCTCGCTTCCTGTCCGGTTTCATCCACCAGAAAAATTTGAGCGTGATACATGCTGGGATATGCCGTCAAAATTTGCTCGACAAGAGAGGGCAGCGCGCTACCCAACGGTTCGCGGCGTGAGATGCTTTGTGCGAGATTGGTGGTGAGTTCGGCGAGTTTCAGGCGCTCTACAGTCGCTTCTGCCGCGCCTTCTGTACGTGCCAGCGACGAGAAGCGCACAAACATATATGTGATTGCGCCGACACCTAGTACATGTACCGTATAGACAAGCCCGTGTACAAACGAAAACTCGGCAGATGGCGCATTCGGCAGTGTGCCACGCAGCGCAATCCCAATGATGATGCACACAAAGCTAACAAGCACACTCGCGATGATACCCGGCGTTTCGAGTAGCAGCCCTGCTAAAAGCACAAAAACCATCAACGACATTCCATCATCAGGCGTAATAAAACCGCCGAGCGTCGAAGGCAGTACACCGATGATAAACCATGCCGCCACCGGACCCATCGCCGCAAATTTGAGATAACCCTGTCGAGTGGCGACCAATGTGAGAATGGCAACCAAATAAAAGGCAGGCATGGCGACGGTGTTGATGGGGTCACTGCCCAGTTCCTGAAAAATGTTTTTTCCAGTGGTGGGATTAATGCGGAACGCATACATCGTGTACAGCACTGTGCCCAACAAAATCAGGGCGTACACCAGCCGCGCACGACTGCGTTCAATCGGCGTTTCATAAGGGGACATATTGAATAGGCGTTGCGCAAGTGTTGCGATCACATTAGCCTCCGTTAGTGTCGGTTGTCGGCAGTGTGCCTAAACGAATGCGTGCGCGTTTTGCGCCTAAGGCTTTCCCCAGTTCGCGCGCCGTAATGTCCAACATGCGTTCCATTTCCACCTGCCGCTGCAACTTTGCCGAAATCTCATTGGCTAACGCTTTGGTTTGCGCCAGTTTCTGGCTTTGCGCATAGGCTTCGGCGTTTTCAATGGCGACTGTGAGCTGGTTGACCATCTGCTGGAACACGGCGCTGTCAGCTTCGTTATAGGCGTTGGAAAAGTGTGAACCGGCTTCCACCGCGCCGCGCACCAACCCGCGTGAGAAAATCGGCGCAACCAGCAGTGAACGAGTCTCAACGTAGGAGTGGCGCAGTTCGCGTTCTTCCTGCATATCGGGGACATACAACAACTTGCGTAATTCCCATACACGCCCGATGGGTGTGCCCTCAATGGAAACCAACGGACCATTTTGCAGGTCAACGTGTGTCTTGCCGCGATAATGCTGAGCCACGACGCGCAGTTGGTCACGTTCCAGATCGTACAGCACAATGTTCAGATGATCGAGCTTTATCATCTTCGTGCTTTCGGCAACGGCGATTTCGTAAATCGATACCATATCGAGCGTCGCCTGTACCGATTGGCTGAACACCGTTACGCGCTGCAACTGTTCGGCACGACGGCGCGCATCTTGCAGCAGGCGCACATTCTGCAAGCCGACGGCAAGCTGTGCCGTCATCGTCTGCGCCAGCGCGATCATATCTGTCGTGAACGTGCGCGTTTCGTCAGCGATTTCTAACCCCACCGAGCCAATCATCGTGCCGCTAACATCCATCAGGGGCAGCACCAGCAAACTGTGCGCGTTGATGTTTTGCAGCATATTGATCGTCTGCTTATCGAGATCCCAATCACTCGCGCTCACCAGAACAGGGGCTTTTGTGCGGCGCAGTTCCAGATTCACGGTGTCGGTTGTCGTGTCGATGTGCATTCCAGCGATACCATGTGCTGGATACTCACCAATGACGACTGCCGACCCCACCTGCTCCTCGAAAATCACGATACCACAGTGATCGACTCCTAAGGCTTTGACCAACGTTTGCGCGGTGTCATCAAACAGCTTTTGTTCGTCGCGGCGCGTGCTGATGATCGCCGAGAGTTCGTTCAGCATTTCCAGCGCGCGCACCTGGCTCTGTAGCTGTAGGGCGCGTGCCTGTGCATCTTCCAGCAGGCGCACATTCTGCAAAGCGACACTGAGTTGTGCGGTGATCGTTTGCGCAATGTCAATCATATCGGGCGTGAATTTCTGCCCGGTGTATAAATCCAAGCCAATCGAGCCGACAAACGCACCCTCCACGTTGAGCAGGGGCAGCAGCATCAGCGATTTGACGCCGCTGGTGAGCAGCAGTTGACGGGTCGTTTCGCCAACGCGCGGGTCGTTATCCACACTTTCAATCAACAAATACTGCCGACTTTCCTGCAACTCGCGCTGTAGGGAGTCATTAATCATATCGAGTTTTAAGCCTACCGCCCCCCTGACGGGATACTCGCTGACAACCGACGCCGTAACGCCATCAGGATCGAGGAGTGCCACGCCGCTGTGGTCGATATTGAGCGCGTTGACCAACGCACGGCACGCCTGATTGAGCAGTGCCAACTCGTCGTGCGTCGCCGTAATCGTGACCGCCAACTGGTTCAGCGTTTGCAGCGCGCGCACCTGTGAAGCCAACTGTGCTGCGCTGGTCTGGGCTTCCCGCAGCAGGCGCTGCTTTTGCATCACGACGATCATCTGGTCAGTCACGGCTTCATACAAGCGGCGCACCTTTGCGTTGAACGTGCGCGGCGCATCGAACGCCGTGATAATCAGTTCTTCAAAGTTGTTGGGTTCACTGAGAATGATGGCTACGTAACTAGCGACATTCGGCATATCCACCAGTTGAACAATCGGATCATTATTGGCTTTCGGGTCAGCCGCTTCCATGAAATCGACGCGCGTGCCGCCGCGATCCCAATAATGCTGGAAAGCAGTCAGCAGTTGATCGCCAAGTGCTTCTTCCATCGGGCGATACATGATCTGTTCGCCATCGCCGACAATCGCGTGCTTCATAATCAGCGAACTCAACTCATTATCCGCTGAGCGTGTGACCACCAGATGGTTGATTGTCAATGCATCGGATGCAACGTGCGCGCGCAGTGCCCAAAGCATATCGAGCATATCCTGCGCGCCGAGCATCGCGCGATTCGCATCGTACAGCGTGCGTACTTCTTCCAAACTCTCGGCAGTGCTCAGCAGCAGTTTCTGGTTTTCAAACTTCACCGCTAGCTGAT
>CALMZT010000095.1 GCA_937870805.1 uncultured Chloroflexota bacterium | reverse complement strand
TTCACTTCCAGGTGGTACCACTGTGCGGAGGCGGTAGTGTTCCAGACAAAGGTCGGACGGTTGGTGGTGTTGACGATGGTGCCTTCCAGCGGTGTCCCCAACACGGGAGCGCTTGGCGCAGGCACATTCACGGTGAAATTGATGCCGCTTGCCCAGGCACCCATGCCTGCCGGATTGTAGCCGCGTGCATTCCAGGTATACGCGCCGTTCGCCAGCGTCAAGCCTGGCGCATTGAGCGTGCAGACGCCCGCATCGCACAGCTTTCCCGCTCCACGTTCGGCACGATACCAGGCATTGAGCACCACCGTCGTGGAGGTGTTGACGTAGACGTTGTACCAGTCGACGTTGGGATTGTCGACCCACACAAAGCTGGGCGTGGGGTGGGTAAGGGTACTGGTCGGGTTATTCAGCGTCAGCGCACCGGGCAGTGCGCCGTTGATGGTGAGGATGGTCGCCGCCGACAGCGCGCTGTTACCGCCTGAACCCGAGGCTTGCACCCGCCAGGTGTAGCTGCCCAAGGCTAAGTTGACCGGGTTAGCGACGGTGCAGGTGCCGGGATGTGGGGTGCAGATCACGGCAGCGTCGTATTCCTGTTGCCACAGAGTGGGCAGGAAGCTGGGTGCAAGACCGCCGACGGTGAGGGTGTAGGAGGTGGCATTGGCAGCCGTATTCCAGGTGAATGTCGGTGCACCCGTTGCCAGCGTACCACTCGGTGAGAAGGTGGTGATCTCAGCAATGTTAGGTGCAGCGAAGTTGAAGGTGAAGGGGATCGGACCGCCGTAGCCGTCGTTGGCTGTGCCACCCACGCTCATGCCGCCGGGACCCCATGATTTTACGCGCGCCTGATAGGTGCCATTGGCTAAACGTATGACAGGTGTTGCGGAGCAAGTACCCCCTATACAAACGGCATCGCGTGTATACCACACATTATGTTGTGAGTCCCCAGCATTGTTCGTGATGTACAGGTTGAAATAGGTCGCGTTGGGGTCGTCATTCCAGATAAAGGTGGCACGCCCCTGGTTATTATTGACGGTGATGCCACCGGGTACAGTCGGCGCTGGCGCATCCACCGTGAAGGTCTGCGGACCGGCGTAGCCGCCTAAGCCGCCCAGTCCCAAGCCGCCAGGACCATAGGTGCGCACATAGACGGCATAGTCCGCGCCATCGCCGAGGTCCAGCGGAGAGACAAGCGCACACGAGGTTGCCTCGGCAGTGCCACAGGCTTGCGTGCGCGAGAACCACTGGTTGAGGGAGGGTGCGCTAGGATTGCTGGTGGAAGCGATGACGACATTAAAATACGAGGCGTTCACGGCGCTGCCAGCAAGGGTCCAGTGGAAGGTGGGACGCAACAAAGTCGTGTTGGTCGGTGCGCTCAGCGTGACCAGACCGGGCGGCGCGGCATTGAGGGTGAAGCTGAAGGGACCGCGCCAGATCGCTTGCTGCGTCCCATTCCACGAGTTCAGGTAGACATTGTAGGTGCCATTGCCGAGGCGATAGGTCTCGCGCAGTGTGGTGGCGTTCAGTGAGCAGGCAGTCCCATCACAGTAGCCGGCATCGGCAAGCACTTCATTGATGATCTGGGTACCTGCGGAATTGGACACGAGCAGATAATAATAGCTTGCTCCGGCAACGTCCGACCATTGAAACGTCGGATTGCCATAGCTCGGTGTGATCACGCCCGTTGGCGAGAGCAGCCGGAGCGCCGGCAGCACCGTGACGGTAAACGTCGCATTGACGGACGCACCGCCTGTATCTCGTGCGCTCACAGTGACGTAAGCTATTCCAGCGGCAGTGGGCGCATAATCGAGCGTGACTGTACCTGTTGCAGAGTTAATTGAAACTGAACTGAACAGGGACGGATTAGTGTTACCTGTAACGAAGTACGTTAGCAAATTGTCCGTATCTTCAGTGTCTGCGAATGCACTCCACAAATCCACAGTGCTGTTCGGCGCGTTTTCGACGACATTGATATTGCTGATCCCTGAAGTAGTAGGTGGGTTATTCGGAGGGATGAAGCCATTAGCACAGCTATTGGGGATAGGGTTCGCATCTTGTTGAGCCTGTCCAGAATTTGGGTTGACTCGTAGTGAACAGGTATCTACAACTTCAAAGTTTGCGGCAGTCACCTGATGAAATTGTTGCAACACAGAGTCATTCCAACGTGAATCAGGCGTACCAATAAAAGTCATTGGAGAGCCATTATCAGCAAGGATGATGCCATAAGTCTTCATCGCTTGCAGAATAATCTGTACAGTAGGATGAAAACCGCTAATATCGAAAGTGGATCTAAGGCGTAGACGTGACCCCATCGGTAGGTACTGCGTTACTGGAAGCGACCCCGCCTCATGCCGCGCGGGCCATATGTAAGCGCCTGCCGTATTTGGAAGAGTGAAGCGAATTGCATGATTGATGCTCCCTGCCAAAATTTCTTCATAGCGCACCAACCCCGGCAAAATCGGCAGCCCTGCGGCGTCGGCAGATGTCCAGTCCAGCGGGCGTAAGGCGTTGCTATTTAAGTCAAAGCGTACCCCAGATTCAGCATTCCAACTGCCGTCTGGCTGGAGGAAGGCGCGGTAAAGCTCATAAAGGATACAGTTCGTGTCATCCACCACCAATACGTGTCGATCTCCCGTGCTACCCGCTCCGCCTTCAATTGGTGCTGTGGATGGAATTGGGAATGGTCCTGGATCACTTTCATAACCGTAAGCTGTGTAATTGATTGTGACAGTAGGCTGAGCGCCTGAGACTACACTAACGGGAATCCCTATAGGGACACCAGAGCCAGGCGGCCATTCGCCTGAGCCGAAGTCGGCATGCATCGTCTGTCCAGCACCAACATTCGTGAGAAACTTGGTGGTCGCCAGGGCATCCGTAGGCAATGTATTGATCGCCGTATTCCAAATATTGTTAGAAGGAAAAATGGCGCAGTCGATATCTGGGGATGGACCGGTTGCCTGAGCAGATACTAGTGTAGTGCTTGGCAGACTGACCAACCAGCAAAGCAAAGCAAAAACACGAAACAACTTCATAAATCTCCCTGACAAAATAAAGGAACAATAAACTTGTCGGACTTCTACCAGTGAGCATTATGGTTGTTTATTAGTTAGTAATCTATAGGACTTTCGCCCTAAATGACTCTTAAAAGGAACATTATTCACGCCTGTAGGGTTTCAGTAGCGCCGCCGGATATGAAGCATTACGCCCCGCAATTGCCAGCGCCACAATCGTCACCACATAGGGCAGTGCCAGCAGCATTTCATAGGGAAGCTGTACGCCTTCCGCTTGCAAACGCAGTTGCAGCGCTTGAATACCACCGAACAGTAACGCGCCGCTCAGCACCTTATATGGTTGCCAGTTGCCGAAGATGACAATTGCGATGGCGACCCAACCGCGCCCGTTGATAATCCCATGTGTGAACGCGCCCAACTGTGCCAGCGAGAGAAACGCGCCGCCTAGTCCCATCAGAGCGCCGCCGATAATCAACGCCACGTAGCGTGTGAAATACACGTTGACACCTGCCATGTCGGCGGCTTCGGGGTTCTCGCCTACCGCGCGCAGGCGCAAGCCGAACGTCGTGCGATTCAACCACCACGCCAGCAGCGGCACCAACAACAGCGCGATATAGGTGAACACATATTGGCTGAAAATCGGCTCCAACGGGGTATCAACAAATAAGAGCAACTGCGGGAAACTCGTGTCTAACGCAGGTGGAATCGTTGCGCCGCCATAAATCAAGCGAAAGGCAAATAGCGCCAACGCAGTAGCCAACAACGTGACGCCCAAACCAGAGACGTGTTGATTCAATCCCAACGTCACCGTGAGCAAGCCCATCAGCAAGCCCAGCGCCATCCCTACCAATACCGCTGCAAGCAACCCCACATATAGCGAACCGCTTAACTGTGCTGCCACGAAACCGCCGAACGCCGCCAGCAGCATGGTGCCTTCAATGCCGAGATGCAGCACACCCGCACGCTCGACAATTGTTTCGCCCAATGCTGCGAACAGAATTGGTGTTGAGATACGCAGCGTCGCGCCCAACAGCGTCGCAATGAATAGCAAGTCCATCAGTTCGCCTTTCGGATGCGGTAGCGGGTGAGCAGCAGCATCGCCAGCGTGACCAGCAGCAGCACCGCTTGAATCACATCGCCCAGATACACGGGAACATCAAGTTCGCGGCTGGCAGAAAGTGAGCCGCGACTGATGAGCGCCAGCAGCAGCGCCGTGAGCAGCACACCCGGCGCAGTGAGCGCGCCCAACGTCGCGACAATAATTCCCGTGTAACCAAAGCCAGCCGCGACATCGCCGCTGACGAAATGATGGATGCCTGCCACTTCGCCAACGCCCGCCAACCCGGCAATCCCGCCGCTGATAAGCGCCGCTGTGAGCACGGTGCGCTTGACGTTGATGCCTAAAAACGTCGCGGCGTCACGGTTCATCCCTGCGGCGCGCAGTTCCAAGCCAAAGCGCGTGCGCGTCAGCACCCACCACAGCACCAGCACCACCACGACAGCGACCACTGTGCCGAAATGGATGCGCGAACGCTCGACTATGATCGGGAACCATGCGGATTCGGCAATCGTCGGCGATTGGGGCCAGCCGCTAACGGGGTCGCGCCAAGGTCCGTTGAGCAGCGCGCTGCCAATGAACAGAATCACCGAATTGAGCAGCAGCGTCGTCACAACTTCATCGACGCCCCATTGGACGCGCAACAGCGCAGGCAGCAGCGCCCACAGCGCCCCTGCGATGAAACCTGCCAGCAGCAGCAGTGGTATCGCCACAAACGGCGACACACCTTCTACCAGCGTGCCCGCCCATGCCGCCGCCATCGCACCCGCGAATAACTGCCCTTCCGCGCCGATGTTGTAATAGCCTGCCGCGAAGGCAAAAGTCACCGCCGCGCCTGTCAGCACAATCGGCGTCGCAATTACCACAATGTCCCAGCGCGCGCTGTTTTTGGTCAGTGGATTAATCACCAGTTCAAAAAACGCTGCAAAGGGATTCGCGCCCGCGATCAACACCAGAATACTGACCAGCGTAAAGGTCAGCAGCAGCGACAGGATTGGGATCATTCC
>CALMZT010000094.1 GCA_937870805.1 uncultured Chloroflexota bacterium | reverse complement strand
GTCAGCAGCGCCGCGGCATCACCCAATTCCGCGCACAATGCCGCCGCTTCCTGAAAGGCTTTCAGCGCTGTTTCGTAATCGCCCGTCGCCAGCGCGCTGCTGCCCAAATTACCCAGCCGCGTCACCAGCCCGCGATGGTCTTCTAACTGCCGCGCGATTTGGGCTGCCTGTCCGTGTAATTCAGCAGCTTTTGCAGGCTGATTGAGATCATCATACACCAGGCCCAGATTGCCCAACCACAAGCCTCGCCCACGCACATCGCCGATTTCCTGTGTAATCATCAGCGCTTGATTGAGATAACTGAGCGCATCGTCGTAGCGTTCCAGTTCGCGCAAGATGTTGCCCATGTTGCCAAGCAGTCCATCTTCAGTCACACGGTCATGTTCGGCACGCGCGCGCGCTAATGCCATCTCGAAATAGTCCAGCGCTTTCTGCGGCTGTCCGAGTCGATAATAAATCAGCGCCAGATTGCCCAGATGCCGACCTTCCGCGCCAATATCGCCCAAACTGCGCGCGATGTCTGCCGCCTGTTCAAGACCCTGAATCGCCAGTGGATAATCCTGATTTTGAAGCGCCAACCGTACTTGACGCAGCAGTTGTGCAGATTCCGACATCTCTTATTCCGAAATGATGACAAGCAGTGAGTGAAAAGATTACCTTACATGTGTGGCGTTGAATAGGGATAGGCTGCTCTTTGCAAGAGACACGCTCATCCCTTTTAACTCGCCACTTTCAACTCATTGCTCGTTGCTCGTTACTCTTTAATTGCGCTGACGCAGCAGCCGCAGCGACATCAACGCCACTCCCACGAACAGCGTGCCCGGCAGCACCCACGCCAGATCACGGCGCAGCGGTGCGATGGGCAGCCCCCCTGATTCGATGTCTAAGCGCATAATCGTAAACTGATGGGAGATGTCTGGCAAGGTCTTAAGGTTCAGCGTTCCGGTGCTCATTGGTGCTAGTACCGCGTTGGACACCGCAGGCACAGAACGGCGGAACAGGTTCAGCACGCGCAGCGCTTCCGACTTATCCTCTATGACGTGTGCGCGTACTCGCTGTGTCTCCCCGCCGATTTGCACCGTCGCCAGCGGATCGGCTTGCAAATTGCGGAACCACTGTGGACGCTCACCCCAACCAGAGACGACATAAAATTTACTGCCGTGCCGCCGGAATTCCACCGGGGCGTAGCGGGGCAAGCCGCTGCTGCGCCCACGCACGCCCAGTATCATGATATTCAACAGTTTCAATAGTTCGCCAAAGCCCAGGCGATACAGTTGCACCGGGAACCGCAGCACCCAGCGCAATAATCCTTTGGGATAGGGCATCATCGCTTTGTGTTCCACGACCAATTATTCCTCTGACGTAACGAATTTCTAATCTCAAGTATAAAGGAGTTATGCAAATGTGACGTTGGAAATTTTTGTGAATCTCAACTTACGACATGTACTACGGGAATAATCTTCGTTGTACAATGAAAGTGTCAATAGAGTGTAATGTTCACCATTTATGGATCATTGTGTTTAACACATGATTGAACGCACTTTTAGCAACAGGACTTTCGCTTTTCAGTAGCCATCTGTACCTGAACAAGGGGTTTAAACCCCTTGTTCGATAGATCACGAGCGAAAGTCCTAAGCAGTTATAAAAACTTGTAAAAAAGTGCGTGCAGCCTATCATTTCAACAGCATAATAGTACCAAAGTCCTTATGCAAAAGGCGATACCATATGTCCGATAGCGACCAGCAAACGCTCAAGATCATCGTTATGGGCTTACCCAATGCGGGCAAAAGCAGCTTCATCCAGACGATCAGTGATGAAGTCCATCGCCAGCAGCACGCTTTTAGCAGTTGGTTTTTCGGGCGTTTGGCTGTCGATCAGTATTTAACGCTGCAATTCGCCGAACCCCCCAGCGGTAAGGTCGCAGACTTCATGTGGATGCGCGAACTCGTGGGCACGATGCGCGCGGCGGGTTATATCCTCATGGTCGATAGCACACGTTCGCAATCCTTCGGCAAGTTCGCCAGCATCCTCTACACTATTCGCGGCTTCGATCTGACCATGCCCGTCGTCGTCGCCACCAACAAGCAGGATCAACCCAGCGCGTGGAGTCACGAAGACATTCGTATTGGCTTGCACATTGGCAGCGATGTTCCTGTCTTGCCCTGTGTTGCCAACAATCGCGCGCTGGTGGAAGAAGTGGTTGTGCAGTTGTTGTATCAAATGATGGGACAGACCGGAGACTAAGCCGTGACGCCAGTAGAATGTCGTATCGGCTGTGGTGCATGTTGTATCGCACCTTCGATTTCATCACCCATTCCCGGAATGCCCAATGGTAAACCCGCAGGCGTGCGCTGTGTGCAGCTTACCGACGATAACCGTTGCAAACTCTTTGGGTTGCCTGAGCGCCCCGCCGTGTGTGTCAAACTGCGCGCCAGCTTGGAAATGTGCGGGCACACCACCGAAGCAGCCCTCGCTTATCTGCTTCACCTCGAAGACATCACAAATCCCCATAGATAAGCGCACGTTCGTGGATAACCCTTCAAATTAGACTAAAATTCACGATTGAATTGTCATAGGGGCACACCAGTGTGTTCATTGGCATCAAAATAACGCTTAAGGCTTCCCGCAGCGGGTTCAAAACCCGCCGCCAGGCAAAATCTGCAAACCTCTCAAGAGGTTGGTGAACCCACATGCAGCGCGAGAACAACCCTTTTAAGGGTTTCCAAACCACCCTTAGCC
>CALMZT010000093.1 GCA_937870805.1 uncultured Chloroflexota bacterium | reverse complement strand
GTGCATCGCTTGACCAATGTTCGCCTCAGCGGTTTGACAGTATTCACAACAACCGCGCGCCCGTTCACAAACCAGTCTTTTGGTCGCACTCCATGACAATTCACTCATGTTTGGGCTTAAAGTCGTCCTGAGTGAAGATATTCCCGCGCTCCATCAGAATGGCGGCGGCTTCTGCCTTCCGCAGCATCAGGCGATTGCCACGCTCAACCAAGCCTTCAAGCTCCTCGAATTCGTCGTCAGCGATGGTGCCAAAGTTGTTTTTTTCCATCAGAAGCTGCATACGTGATTGCGCGTTTTCAGGCATTTGTTCACGCGCAATCGTTCAAAGCGCGTCATCGGAAAGATGATGCAGCGCATCGAGTTCGGCTTGCTCGTCGGGTGGTAAGAGGGGCAGCGGGGCAGAAAGCGTTTTCAGATGGTCAATCATGATTTGGTCAATAGGTTGCGCAGTTTCTTCCGCGATTTGCTGCGCACGCCTATAAACTTCTTCGGGAACCGTCAGAACATAATCACTCATAACTCTTACCTCAAACGCTGCTTATGATTGATTCTAGAGCATTTGCACTGCAAAACAAAGCTTTCTCGCCATCCTGAAAATAAAAGGGACGCCAAGTTACCCTTGAACGTCCCTGCCTCACTCTAGATGCTCGATTAATTGTGTCCGCCGCCGTTGGTGGTGGGGACAGCTTGCCCGAAGCCCATGCCGTTGCGCTTCTTGAGGAAATCATCACGCGCTTCGATCTGGTCTTTCAGGCTGCGGAAGGATTCTTCCAGCAGTTCCAGCGGCAGTTCCGTGCCATCGGCATATGCCACCTGCGTCAGCGCATAGATCGCCACTTCGCGCACGAACGCGCCGGGATAACCGATGAGCTTCGGCACAATCGCGCTGTGTTCTTCACGCCAGAGCGCGCCGAGATACCGCTTGAGCAGCTTTTCCGCGTCCTGACGTTCGCGCATCTCCGGGATAATGAAGATGCGGTCAAGGCGTCCGGGACGCTTGAGAATGCGCTCATCAATGGCTTCAGGATAGTTGGTGGTGGCGATGAGCAGCGTACCCTTTTCGTTGATCTCCGACTCTGCCCCGTCGAGTACGTTGAGAATCAGCGCTTTTTCCTCGTCGTGCAGATAAGCGTCCAGTTCTTCGAGCAACACCAGCGTGGGGTGACGCGAGTGTGCTGCGACGGACAGCGCATATTCGATTTTGTCGAAGCGCGCACCTGTTTCATCGCCCTGACGCCGCAGCGCGCTGGAGATATAGACCACGAGATAGCCCTGATCGAGCGCCCACTTGGACAGCGCTGAACACAACATGGTCTTGCCTGTGCCTGGCACACCCGCTAACAGCAGCTTGCGGAAGGGCTTGAGGTTCAGGCGCTTGTAAATGTCCACGCCACGCTGGAAAAAGGACTGTACATCTTCCAGAATGTCGCTTTTCAGCCTGGCAGGCAGCACGACTTCTTCCCAATCGGTTTTGGGAACGAAGGAGTCCTTGCGCCCGCCGATGACCAGCACCTTTTCTTTAGGATCGTGCGCGCTTTCCAGCCGTTCACATTCCTTGAAGAACTCCATCCATGTTGGCAGGAAGGCTTCGGGCATCGCTGCCATCACGACGAGGTACCAGCCCTGAAAGCTGTCCTGATCGCTGTGGTGCGAGGCGACGACCAGCACGTCCTGCTGTGTGTCGGTCTCCGGCTGCGTGAAGTGATACAGGAATGCGCCTGTGTGATGGGTCAGTTCGCCATTGTAGTCATGATTGTTGACGCTGATAACCACCGGGCACTCCATCGGCGTCGTGCCTGTGAAATGGTAGCCGCCCGTTAATTCCAACAGCGGGTCGAACTTTTCCAGCACGAAGCCCGTGACGCTGGTGCTGCCCACCAACAGCTTAAAATGATCGGGATGGGTTGGCAACCATTCGCTGTCGATCCACTGCCCGATGATTTCGATTTTCAATTGTTTGTCGTCCAATGATCCGCAAACCATAAAATGTGTTTTCGCCGAAATTGTTCCAGTAAACGATCAGTATAGCATAACAGAGTTTTTATAAAAAGTCCATCAGTGGTTTTTATGGGTCAGAAAAGGTCAATAAAAGATGCGTGAGAATCGGCGTTATAATTCAAGGTAGCACATCTGAGACAGTGAGATCGTGTATGGCGCGGAAATCCAAGTCAAAGCAGGAAAACATTGTACTGGGCGTTATGGCGCTTATCATGCTGGCTGCGCTGGCGTTGTGTGTCAGTACGCCACCCACGCGCGAACTGCCAATCCTCGTTGGACTGGCTGTGGGCACAGTTTTTTGCGTATTTTGTGTGCTGGTGACCGAGGCGATGCGAAAATCCTTGAAGCTAGATCGACAAGCCTCACGCAAAGAAAAGCCATCTACTTTAGCGCCGCCAACTGACGACATCGAACCTACCTACAGACAAACCAACGACGGCGAAGTGATGGAAGTGATTGATGATGAAGCGCCGCCTGCCCTATCCTTCAAAGTGAACGATCAAGAGGATTAATCTATGTATCGTAAAGCGATGCTGTCAGCGCGCCTCACAGCAATTATTCTGGACACAATCGTGCAGGTCATCCTTGCCTACGCCTTAGGATGGCTGCTGTTCCGCAATACCGTTGTGACCAGCGAGCACATTATCAGCGCCCACATGTTCACGGGCTTTGTCTACAACTGGTTTTTCTGGACGCGCAACAATGGGCAGACTCCAGCGAAAGCGCTCCTCGGCATTCAGGTGCTGAAAACCAACGGCGATACGCTCAATACGTTCGATGCGCTGCTGCGTTATTTTGGCTACGTCCTCAATTCCAGCACATTTCTCATCGGCTGGCTGGTCGCCGTGTTCAGAGAAGACCAGCGCGGCTTACATGACCATATCGCCGATACGATGGTGGTCTACAAGTAGGCGCAACTTCCGCCAATGTCCACACGTATTAGAGGAAGGACGTGTGGAAAGGACGAACTATGTTTTTGCGTCCCAATTGGCAAATGCGTGGTCGATCACGCTGGCGCGTTCCGATGATGGTGTTGGGCGCGACTGGCTTTTTGATCGCAATCCTGAGGACGAGTGGACTTGGAACGACAGAAATGATTATTCTCACGCTGATACTGCTGGCAATTGGAATTGGGGTGGGCTATATGCTGCGCTTCCGTGACGACGCCGAAAAGCACAAGAACGAAGAATGGGTCGAGAAGAAAAAGAAGCGCCTCGAAAATGTTGAGTACGCGCGCACCAGCGATGGTGATGTGCTGGAAGTGGTCGAAGATGACGACAACGAAAGTAGACGGGCAAGCCGATGATGTTCGGAATGTGGCGGCGTGGGCGTAGAGGTCGTGGCTTCATGATGCTGCGCCTGGCAGCATTTGGCTTTATGGTGATGGGGTTGATCGTCGCAGCGGTTAACACATTTTTGAGACCTGCCATCATCAGGATTGGGTCGGAAACTGATGTCGTCGTGGCTTCAACTTCGAGCAACGTCGTCGGGCTTTTCGTGACGATCTTTGTTTCGTTGGTGATTCTGGCAATTGGGATGGGGATGGGGTATGCGCTGCGCTCGCGTGGGAATGCTGAAAAGAACAAGAATGAGGAACTGGTCGAGAAGAAAAAGAAACGTCTCGAAGATGCGGAGGTTGCGCGCACCAGCGACGGCGATGTGCTGGCGGTGGTAGAAGACGAGGACGAGTCTTTACGTTAAAGCACGTTAAAATGAATTTTCATCAATCGTTCGCAGGGGTAATCATGGCGAGCAGCAAGGGTTTGCTTCAAAGTATCTTTGGCAGGCTGTTCAGTGGCAATCAGGAAGCACAGGTGCGCGTCTGGGTGCGCCAGATAGCCGACGGCGATGCTGAAGCCCAAAGCGCCAAAAACTCGCTGCAAAACCTCCAACTCGACGTGCTGCCTATTCTGGCGAAGCTCGGCAAGGAACAGGAGGTCCCCCTCGCGCGCACGGCGAAAGCTCTCTACACCTCGATGCTGGATGCGGCGGCTGAAGACATGTTCGCGCAGCCCGAAGACTTGACCATCGGTTCAGAAAAGCTGACGCCGCGAGAGTTTTTAGAGCATTACGGTCACGAGGCTTTTAAGAAGCGCTACGGCGTGACGCCCAATTCAACGGGCGGACAAAGCCTGCTGGCATACAGAAGACGGCACTAAGACGTTGGTGTCAACAAAAGTACAGTTAACCCCTCTGCCCAACCCTCGCCGCTTCGCTTACACGCCAGCGGAGAGAGGGAGAAAAACAGGAGACTGTTGGCTCAATATCACGACAAGGCATCAAAGCGAAAGTCCTGTGTTTTTAACTTTTCGCGTGCTGGTTACATCATGTCCGCCCACCTATAGATACGTGTTGTCTAACTCGAAGCCGACAGGTGAGGCATCGGGTTGTCCATCTGGTGCAGCAGTGG
>CALMZT010000092.1 GCA_937870805.1 uncultured Chloroflexota bacterium | reverse complement strand
GGTCCATTCGTCCGGCTTGTCGACCCTTTGCATGCGCTGGCGTGCGGCCACGGTCTTGCCTCCCATGAATTTCAACTCTTGGGTGGTGAGCGTCTTCAACAACGTGCCTTGCTGGTCGTAAAAGGCATGTTCGAGCAACACGTAGTCATCGCGCACCGTAACGACTTCAATACTTCGCTTTCTCAACTGTCGCGCGATTTCAATGGGCATATTCTCATCGAGGTAAAAGCGAAGTTCCTTTGCTGCCAACGCCTTTTTCCTTTAAGTCACGGGCTTTAGCGATTTGTTGGCGAATGTCTGCGTCAAGTTCGTCTTTGTGTTCATAGTAGTAAGCCAGTGCGGCATGTACCTGTGCCATCGAAATGTCGTAATCAGAAGCAAGCTCACTCGGAGTACGATTGTGAAACAGGTGAGCCATGACAATATCCGTCACGCGCAGTCCTGTGCCAGCGATGCAAGGGCGACCACCACGCACTTTCGGATTAGTCGTAATCAGATTAATGCTTAGAACAGTATCCATATACTAGCAGACCTTTCAATAACACCTCTTAAGATAGGACTTACGCCGTTGGGTTCACGAACAAGGGGTTTAAACCCCTTGTTCAAGCACAAATCGCGGTTCAACTGCGTAAGTCCTGAAGAAAAACTTTCCAATTCAGTGATTTTTTCCAACATCAGGGCGGATTTTTCAGCTGCGCTGTCGTGAAACATACCTTTTAATGCCGAACCAGTGGGCAAACTGAACGTAATTTCAGGGATTTCACTCAATCACAATGTTTTAAGAAAAACTTTCAAATGAGCCAATCTTCTCCATCATCGGCGCGGGATTTTTGAGTTTTTCTGTCGCAGCGCGTGCCTCTTTCAACGCCGCGTCAATCGGCAAGCCTAACGCCTTGCGCAGCCGCAAGATTTCCACGCGGCACTGGCATTCCATCGAGGGCTACCACTCCTTTTGGATTACCAATTCGCCGTAGGTAATAATGACCTCGAAAATGCCTGCATTAATCACCGCCGCTTTGCGATGTTGATCTTCGCCTAAGTCCATACCCATCACATCAGCAGTGGTATCGCGCTCATCTACATCCCAATCAATGAGTTCCCAATTTAGCTTGCGACAATTTCTAAACTTGAGCCTAAAATGCGTCTCAGGCTGAGTAATGTCGTACAGAGCGTGGAACGTTAGATCCTTGCCCCATAAGTTAGATTCAATACTCGTGATAAGCCAGCCACCTTGTTCTAACCTGAGCGAGGCAATGGTGTCGATTGTTTGCATATCCATCTCAAATCACCACCCATTCTTGTTCTGTACGGGCAGTCTGATGCCATTGATTTGAAGGCAGTCGCTGCCCCGTAAAAAGGTTCAAGCGCAAATGACGTATACGACGCCCATCAGCATTATACAATGCATGAGGAAGGCGAATAATTTCTCCATTAGGACGTATGACGAGTTCAGATTTATCTTTGAATTTGTAATGCCTGTAGCCATTCTGCGTCACATGAACACGTTCAAAGTCGGGATGACTCTGAAGAAAAACGTCCGCATCTGCCAATGTCCAGCCGTCTAACCTGCCGAACTCCGATGTGGTTCATGTCCGCCGGGACCTTTGCCAGGATTGGGTGGTGTGGTCACAAACTCATCTAATCTTTCTTCACCTCAAATCCCAGTTTCTCGCCCTCAATCTCCTTCGCCACGATGATGTCGCCCGGCTGGAACTCGTCTTCCACGATGCGCGCGCTCAAGGGACGTGTCAGCAATCGCTCAATCGCACGGCGCAGCGGACGTGCTCCGTTCACCGGGTCATGCCCCTTGCGCAGGATCAACGCGCGCGCGTCGTCGGCTATTTCGAGGCGCAGTTTTTGCTCCCCTAAGCGCAGGTACAAATCTTGCAGCTGCAATTCCAGAATGCGGCTCAACGCCTCGTCATCCAGTGACTTAAAGGTGATGACCTCATCCAGACGGTTCAGGAATTCCGGGCGGAAGAAGCGCGACAGATACGCCGTGTAATCCGGTTCGCTGCGTCCCGCGCCAGAGAAGCCCATCACCTTGCCGGCTTCCTGGGTGCCGATGTTGCTGGTCATGATGAACACCGAATGGCGCGCATCGACAATCCTGCCATGTGCGTCACTCAAGCGCCCCTCATCGAATACCTGCAAAAACAGGTCGAAGACTTCCGGCGCGGCTTTCTCAACCTCATCCAGCAGCACGACGCTGTAGGGACGCCGCCGCAAGCCATCGGTCAACTGCCCGCCGCGCTGCGTATCTTTATAACCGGGCGGCGCGCCAATCAGTCGTGCAACGGTGTGGGCGTCGTGGAACTCGGACATATCCAGCCGCAGCATCGCCTCGTCACTGCCGAACAGGAAATTCGCCAGCGCGCGCGCCAATTCCGTCTTGCCTACGCCTGACGGTCCCAAAAACAGGAACACGCCAATCGGGCGCGTCGGATTGCCCAAGCCCGCGCGTGACGTTCGCACCGCGTCGGCAACCGATTCCACTGCCGAGTCCTGCCCGATGACGCGCGTCATCAACGTCTCTTCAATGCCCGCCAATCGACGCTTTTCGTCTGTCGTCAGTTCGGTGATCGGGATACCCGTCCAATCGGACAGCACAGCGGCGATGTCTTCCACGCGCACGTCCATCAACACCTCGCCCGACACTTCGTCAGGACTCACCGTGCGGATGACCACGCGCGTGCAGGCTTCATCTAACAAATCCAGCGCCTTATCCGGCAGCCGTCGATCTGGCATGTAGCGCACCGAGAGGCGCACGGCAACCTCCATCGACTCGCCGCGAATGGTGACGCCGTGATGCTTCTCCAGCCGATCACGCTGCCCGCTGAGAATCGCCAGCGTATCCTCAGTGCTTGGTTCTTCAATGTCAATCGTGCGGAAGCGGCGGTCAAGCGCCGGGTCTTGGGCGATGGCTTTGCGATATTCTTCGTGCGTAGTCGCGCCGATGCACATGATTTCGCCGCGCGCCAACGCTGGCTTGAGGATGTTCGCGGCGTCCAAATTACTGTCAATGGTATCGCCCGCGCCGACGATGGTGTGAATCTCGTCGATGAACAAAATCACGCCCGAATGTTTGGCTTCCTCGACAATGCCGACGAGCCGTTCCTCGAACTGCCCACGCAAACTCGTGCCAGCGACCAGCGTGCCGATCTCGATCTGTACGATGCGGCGGTTCAGCAGGGAGCGCGGCGCGGTGTTCTCGTAGATGGCAAATGCCAGTCCTTCGACCACTGCGGTTTTACCGACGCCCGCATCGCCCAACAGCAGCGGATTGTTTTTCTTGCTGCGAGCCAGCGTGCGTGCCAGCGCGCGGATCTCACGTTCGCGTGCCAGCGCGGGACCGATTTTTCCCTGCGCCGCTTGCGCCGTGAGGTCGCGCCCGTATTTGTCCAGCAGGGGAGTGGGCTTGCGCAGCGTCACGCCTTCGGGACGGGGACTCGGCGGCGCGTGGAAGCCCGAATCGCTGATGGCAAAGTTCTGGTCGGAGTCGAGGAAGTCGAACAGCGAACTGTCATCGTCGGAGTCGGGGGCAAGGCTCTCGTCCTGTGCCTCAGAGATCAAGCGCTGCAACCACAAATTGAGGTCAAAACCCATTTCCAGCAGCTTGCGCACCGGCACGCCTTCGCCTTCTTGCAGCAGCGCCATCAGGAAATGATTCTCGTCAATCTCGTCTTCTTCTTCCTGCTCGGCAAGGAAAATCGCCAGCGACAGCACCATTTCGGTACGCGGCGTGAACGGCAGCACGTCGGGCATTTCGCCTTCGCCTGTGCCAATTTCGCGGCGGATTTCGTTGCGGACGTGGCGCGGGTTCAGTCCGGCGCGTTTGAGCAGGATGCACGTCGGACCGTCTTCGTCGCGGGTGGCGGCGATAAACAGATGCTCTGTGCCGATAAAGTTGTGACCGAGGCGGATGGCTTCTTCGGCGGCAGCACTTAAGAGCCTGCCGCAGCGCTCACGGATTTCTTTTTCTGGAATGTCGGGAGAAGGTGTCATATTTGCCATAGATAAAATTCACTTCAATTTGAGTCTAGTATAACGCAACTTGGCGCAGTTATCAGCCTGTCGAAAAGTCGTTCTACAGGAGTGTCGATGAGAGGCTAAACCTGGTTAGAATCGGTTAGAAAAAACATACTTGCGCGCCCAGCCAGTCGATGCAGCGTTTTGAGCACAATTGCAAGGCGTCGATGTGCAGATGGCAAGCACACCCTTTGCACACCCTTCGGGAAAGTGAGCGTGGCGCTTGCGCGGAATTCTTGCGCGCGCGCAAAGGGGTCTGAAAAGTCGCAAAAATGGGCGCAAAAGTTAGAAAAGGTTGGGAAATTCTAGCGATTCGCATTGTAAGACATTGACACAAAAATGACCCCAAGCCGTTCTCCATTTTTAGAAGCGTTGTGGAC
>CALMZT010000091.1 GCA_937870805.1 uncultured Chloroflexota bacterium | reverse complement strand
GAGCAGCTTTATTATCAAGACCCCAAGCGACACGCCACAACCCCACACCGCACGCTACAGCCAGCGCGCCAAACATCAGGGGAATGCCCCACTGTCCTGTACGCACCCACGCGAAATCGAATGGGCGCTGTCCCCACAACGTCGGCAGCAGCACCCAGGGCGCATAACGCAGATCATACGCCGCGTCGCCATTGGACAACAGCAACCCTTCTGGCAAAAGTTTGTCGTGTACATCCCATGGATATGCTACACCATTGAATGCGACCCACCCTCCGTAGAAAAATAGACCCACGAAGATCACCCAAAAGGTTCTGCGTGGTACGCCTCGTACTGAAAAATGTTCCAGCACAGGGAGCATCAACAGAACTAAAAAAGGTACGACTGGTACCAAAAAGCGCGGCGGATAAGTCACGCTCCCATACCAGGCTGCGCCGCGCAAAATTGCGTAGCTAAAGACGTAGCCCAGCACAACCGCCACGCTCACCCAGACGTAACGTAATTTCATGCGCCGATGCAAGAGCCAGCCTCCAACGAACGCGAGTAATGTCGGCGCGGAGGTTGCGCAGACGCTTGCGCCCACGCTAAACAGATAGGTTCGTACAGCGATGGTGATATACGGATTGCTGGCGAGTTGATAAACAAACGCATCTAAGGGACGAAGATAGACGTTGGCAATCGGCGCAGTAACCCAGGTCAGCAAGGGGCGAATGTCGTTGAATGCTGTGTAAAGCGTCAATGAACCTAACAACGCCAGAAGAAACAGGGAGACGCGCTGCAAGGTCTTTTGGGATAAGCGCGGGGCGGGGACAGCGATGAGCAGCAGACCGGGAAGCGCCGCCGATGACGACAGCTTGGCATTGGAAAACGCCCACAGCAGCACAGTGATGGGAAGCAGCCAGCGCCAATGATAGCGGCTGGAACGCCAGCGCTCTAAGGCAAACGCTAACGATAACGTGATGAGCAGCGTGATCGGCTCTTGCAAAAACACTTTGCTGTAGGGCAGCACAATCGTCGCCAGCCCCAATGTCAGTGCCGCAATGACGCCTGTGCGTTCGCTGTAACCCAATGCCAGCGCATACAGAAACATCAAGCCGCCCGCCGCCGCGCATACGAAGACGTTGAACAGCCACACCGTATGCATTAATCCGAGTCCCGGCACGTTGAACGCCAGCCAAAACAATGGCATAGCAAGCACCACCGAAGTCAGGTCTTCGCGGTAGTAGTACAGTGGGTACAGTTGATCGGAGAAAAAAGTGTTATCGGAACGTGTGGGCCAGTTGTACGCCATCAAATCGAACAGCGTGTCGTTATAGCGCACGAGGCTGGCAGTGATGTTGTAGAGGTAAGGCGAATCGCCAAATTCGTGATAATTGGCGCTGTAAAAAATCATGTAGACGCTGCACAGCCCGACGAAGATGAGGACGAACAGCAGCAGACGGCGACGGGTCATCAAGATTAATCGGTGAAGATGTCTTTGACAGGCAAGGTAAAACCGGGCAGCACATCACCACCGTCCAACACGCCATCAATGCCGACGAGTTGAGGCGTGCGATTGGGAATATAGACTCTGATGTATTGTTGTTCAGGGTTGACTACCCACACCACTGTCACGACCAAGTGATAGTTGACAATTTTGACGGCGATTTCATCCGGTTTGTCAAAGCGCGAAAGCACTTCTACCACCAAGTCTGGTGAGGTTGAATTATAGACTTCGCGCGAGGGTTTGGCTTGTCTCGTTTTAGACATGAACGCGGCAGAGGGGATATAGCGTTCTCCGTTGATTTTATAACCGCCATTCGCGCCTGTGACGAATCCGAGATTATTTTTCTCAACGAACTTGTACAGCTCGGTTGCCATCAAGGCACCTAATATGGATGCATAGTGATCGGAAACGGCATCAACAATGTTTCCCCCGATAAATTCCAGCAGCTTATCGGCGTTTTCGGGCAGCAGCGCAATCTGATCGAATTCCTCAACCGTCAATGCTTTGGTTTCCAGTACCATCGTCGTATCCTTTCGCTCCCTGTCTTGACCCTGATTGCCGGGGCGTGGGCAAACCCGTTTTCGCAGTCTGAGCTTCGCCAATTTTCTCCAAAACAGGTTCAAAAGTCCGGTTTAGTTCCTGCAAAATCGCTTTAGAACCCGTCTTTTAGAAAGAACCGCGATGTGTGCTTGAACAAGCCGTTTAACGATTAAAAGCGGAGTATGCGGTTTGCGCCACCTCTGGCTAAAGCCGAGAGGCTGAGCTGAAAAGGCGGTAAGCGCACTAAAGGCGCTGGAAAGTCTGGTACAAGCGATACTCCGCGCTATTTAGTTAAAGAGCATCATCCCCTTGTCCGCGCTGAACCTGCGTAAGTTATCTAAATTGGACTGAGGAATCGTTATCATCAAAGCCAACTGTAATTTTGCAGGTTAATTCCAGAAGATTTATGACTTCCGCAG
This sequence comes from uncultured Chloroflexota bacterium, assembly GCA_937870805.1. Taxonomy (GTDB): domain Bacteria; phylum Chloroflexota; class Anaerolineae; order Aggregatilineales; family Phototrophicaceae; genus JACAER01. Next base: position 7,028 of record CALMZT010000091.1, on the reverse strand, counting down.
CACTTTCTCCATCGCTTTTCCCTTGGCTAACTCATCGATCAGCTTATCCAAATAGCGAATTTCCCGCATCGTTGGCTCGGCAATATCTTCTACTCGGACACCGCAAATCACGCCTTTAATTAAAGCCCGCGAAGGATTCAGCTGCGGAGCTTCCGCTAAAAAGGTCTCAAAGTCTGTTTGTTTTTCCAGCTGCGCTTCCAACTGTTCCTGACTATATCCTGTCAACCAGCCAATAATTTCATCGACTTCGGCTTTCGTGCGTCCTTTTTTCTCTGCCTTAGCGACATACTCTGGATAGACTCTTGCGAAACTCATTGTATAAATCCGATGTTTTGTCATGATACCTTCTTGTTTCTTTGGTTTCCTTATATTTTACAGGAATATACAGGGTTATGTTTTAAGCTCGCTCAAAGCGTTTGCAAACACGCCCTAGTTTCAATTTCATGCAGGGACAGACCCAGGTATCCGTCCGACTTTTCGGGCGCACGTCGCTGCGCTGTCACTGCGTTTACTGGTGCGCCCCTACGAGTAATGTGTAAATTTGAACTCAACCGCGTAACTTCTAGTTTTGTTGAAAAAGCCAAACAAAATTTTATCAGTTTTTGCAGCTAAAAAACCGCCTGTTTGAGTAATATATAGTTACATTGACAACAGGGGGAAATTGTCTGTGAGAACGTATAAACCAAGCAACAAAATGTCACTTTTAGGGCTGCCATTGATGTTCATCGCCGCGCTGCTGGCGGGATTGCTCATCGGGGGCTTAGCGTTTTTCATCTCGTATCAATTCAACTTGTTTCTGATCTGCATCTTCCCGTTGATTATGGGCTTCCTGGGTGGGGCGTTCATGATCGCGGCAGTGAAAGTCGGCAAGGTGCGCAGTCCGCTGCTGGCGGCGCTCTTTGGACTGCTGGCAGGGATTGCGATTGTCGGCGTGTTTCGCGGTGGAGAATATTATTTCTCGTGGATTCATGATAGTGCGATGCGGGCTGCGGCGCGTCAGAATCGTGATGCAACGGATCAAGAGATCGCTATAAAGGCGATACAAATGGGGTTGCAAGACATCAATGTCGCGGATTTCATGGAATTTAACCAACGCTTAGCGAGCGCGGGCACCAGCATCTCCTATCGCAGCACGGATATTGAACTCAACGAAACGATGACGTGGGCATTGTGGGGGATCGAAGCGCTGGCGATTGTGCTGATCTGTATCGTTATGCCGTTTGGCACAGCAGGCGAGCCGTTCAACGAAAGGGCAAATCGCTGGTACATTAATTGGGAATGGTTTGCCAGCGTGCCGCTGAGCCATAAAAAGCAGTTTATGGATTTGATGAAACAAGGGGATTTTAAGGGGGCGGGTACGCTCATTACCAAGGGGACGCTGCCACTGCCGCGCGTGGACATTGATCTGACGGGTGATGATACCAGTGCTGAGGGTGATTGGCTGGTGAAAATCAACGATGTGAAACAGGGGCGCAATGGTTCAGAAACGAGCACCCTCACGATTGGCTTGCTGTCACCGCAGGAATTGGATGCACTGCGCGGCGGGTTGGTGGGGCAATAGCTTTCAGCGGTCAGCGGTCAGCAAATGCAAAACAGCCCAGTGTCAAGAGCAATAAGTCTGGTTGCGCCGCTTGGGGTTCATGCACTTTAACTATTTAATACGGCGTATGGGAGATTATAGGGGCAGACCAATGTGTCTGCTCTATATCGGGCGCACACGCAGGGGCGCCCCTACAGACACCCTTCTTTATACTCCTGATTTAATTGTTAAACTGCATAAGAACCTGTTTGATAATTCGAGAGGTAATGTTTACTGAGACACAATTTCACAGCTTTTTCTCTAAAATTTCTCGGTGATCTCGGTAGTTCAATTTCTCTCTTTCCTTTGCGACCTCTGCGCCTTTGCGGTTAGAAATTGAATTTCCAAACAGGTTCTAAAACCCAGAGCTACTTGAACAGCTGGAAGTCCACTGAAGGGCTTGAAAGACTAGGACGGATCAGCTATTGAGTTTAAGGCGACTTCAGAGAAGAGAAGTCGCTTTCTCATATTTCGCATAAGGCTTAAAAGGTAAGCACGGCATTGTTACTTACGCATGGTGAGTTCCTGTTGCAGCAAGCCGGCGGTCAGCGATTGGATGTAGAGGCACATGTCCCACGAGATGGACACATCGGCAGGGCTAAGTTTGATGTCCATCAACTGCACACCGCTGTTACGGATAATGGCGAAGGGGGTGGCTTCGTCGCGTTCGCCCATGACCATTTGCGCGCAGATGCACAGCGTATCGGCGATGCCGCGCTGCGTGACCTGCATGGGGTTGCCGAACAAGTCCATTTTGCCGCGTTCGTCCTGTACAGGCTTAAAGCCCGCCATCGCCAGCGCGACGCCTGTTGTGCCCAGTCGTCCGGGCATAAGCCAACTATCGGTGAGGATGATGCCGACATCGACGTTTAGACGTTCGCGCAGGATGAGGCGCAAATTGGCTGCTGAGCCATAAGGGTCTTGCGGGAACAGTACCGCCAAGCCGTTGGGAATGTTCGAGCGATCAATGCCCGCATTAGGCGAAATGATGCCGTCCTTGGCGGTGAGTAGAAAGCCTTCAATGCCGCCGAAGATGTGATCGGCTTCTTGCAGCACAAGCTGCGCCATACGCGGGTTCATGTGATAGCGCTGCGCCAGCATTTCCGCTTCGGGTGTAATAACAATATCCGCCAGCGAAATCACACGGTTCTCGCTGATCGCTGTGTATTTGCTGGATACTGCCAGCACGTCCCCGTCCTGCAAACGTTCGTCGCTGGCTTCGAGCGCTGATACGAGTGTATGGTAAAGATCGAAGGCGGTGTGCTGGACGGGTGCTTCGATGGGGATGACGATGAGTGGTTTTTTGGGCATAGGGTCCTTGAGGGGTTGGATTATGAAGGGCAAGGCATGGTGCAAACTCCGATTGCCTGTCCCTACAAGTCGTTAACGATTTTCGCTTTCTGCCCGTTTGCGCGCCAGCATCTCCTGGATTTCGGCGCGAGTCAAACTTACCGAGTCGTCGTTTTCGTCGCGCAGTTCCTGTGGAACGGGCAGTTTCTTCTCTTTCAAAAATGATGCCAAGGCATCACTAAATGAATGCTCGTCAGCCTGGTCGCCCATTTCGCGTTTGACTTCGCTGAGATGATCGACCATCCACAGATAGAGATCACCTTCCGTGCGATCACCGATGAGGTCGGTCACGTTATACTTGCGGATCAGAGTCACCGCCGGACGATAGACGTTATCGTACCAGTCGGCGGCGGCTTCTTCCATACTGACTTCTGTGCCGCGCTGCTGCTGCAACACTTTACGGTGCAGGTAAATGTGTCCCATCAAATCTGCGTAACGCGAGGGTTCGCTGAGATTAATTGGCGTGTGATGGGGACGCACACGCGATAAGCTTGACTCATAGAGGAACGTGGCGTAAGCGGCGGCGGCATCAAGCTCTTTCGAGGTCATGCCGGGTTCAAGATCAACCTCTGTCGGCAGTTCGGTCACGTGCGCCTGAATGGTTTTTGCGCCAAGCGCGCGCGCTACGGAGACACGATGATTGCCATCACGCACAAAATACACGTCGTCAATTTTGTACAACTCAATCGGCGGCAAGCCTTCCATGCTGTTCGCCTGAGCATAGACGCGGCTCCAGCGTTCGCGCATCTCATTGGTTTTCGGTAGGAAGTTGCTGGTGAAATCACGATAGCGTCCGACGCTGCCGACAATGCGATCCAGCGGGACATCCTGCAACCCTTTATAACTTTCATCATGCAAGCGCAAACGAACGCGGATGTCCTCAAATGAGAGGAGTTCCGCTGATTTGCCTTGTAAAAGCCCTACCATTTCCTGAAAGAAGGCACGCATCCTGGCGCTTTGGAACTTGTTCATGCCTTCCATCAGATTTTGTCTAAACATGTCGTCGTCGGACATTGATTGTTCCTAAGCTGATGACTTCTGCTAAGTCTATATTGGTTGAGCGTCTACGACAATACAATATTGACCACATACAAGGCTTATGGTAGTTACTTGTTGAATTATCGCTTGCTCAGTTTATCAGTATATTAAAATTAGCGAAATTTTAGCCCTCAGCCGCATTCATTACCAATCGAAACACGATTAACCTATTTAACTTGCACAACGGAGCAAAATCAACATGACACGGATTCTCGTCACGAACGACGATGGCGTACAGGCACCGGGGATACTGGCGCTGGCAATTGCTATGCGCAGCTTAGGCGATGTAGAAGTGATTGCGCCGAAACTCAATCAGAGCGCCAGCGGTCACAAGAAGACACTGTATCAGGACATTCCCGTTGAGAATACTGTACTGGCAGATGGGACACCTGCGCTGGCAGTCAGCGGCTCACCTGCGGATTGCATCGCATTGGCGGCATTGGGGGCATCGACGGCATGGGCACCGGATATTGTCGTGTCGGGCATTAATCGCGGCGCAAACATGGGACAGGATATTACCTACAGCGGCACGGTGACGGCGGCGCTGGAAGCCTCGATTCAGCGCGTGCCAGCGGTGGCGGTTTCGCTTAACCAGCGTAACGCGGATGCCGTAGAGGATTATGCAACGGCTGCACAAATCGCCGTTGCGGTGGTGCGCGCCACATTGAAGAAAGGACTGCCCGCTTTCACCGTCTTAAATCTGAATGTGCCTGCCGGGAAAAATGTTAAAGGGTTGAGGTTGACACGGCAGGGTGTGCGTACTTATCTCGATGAATCCGCACGCGAAGGCAGTATCTGGCGCATCGTCGGTCCTGAGCCTTCAGGGAACATCGAAGAAGAAGGCACCGATTTGTGGGCAGTCCACAACGGTTATGCCAGCCTGACGCCGATTCACCTGGATATGACGGTGCATCGCTTTATTGCCGATCTGGCGGCATGGGATATTGTGCTGCCGTAGGGGGAGTCGACAGTTAACAGTTTTCAGTTAAATTCGGGAGTGGAACTTTCGAGTTTGTCAAAAGGTCATGGCGATAGGGGGGTGAAGCTGAGGACGGTATAGCCGCCATCACAATCGCCAATTGTGCAGCCGAGAAAGCCACCGCCACAGTGAAAACGCAGAGAACTGACGTAGCCGTATTGGGAATCATATTCGGCGTCCCAATACGTATCGCCACAGGGGCGAATTTCCAGCTTTGGTGTGTTGCCGACAGTCGTTTGCGCGAGGCTCATCAATTCTTCAAAGGTATAGGCACTGGCTTCGGTGGGAGCAATAGGGGTAAATGTGTCAGCAGAATAATCTGACATATCTACTCCCTGCAATCCTAGCAGTGAAGATCGTTGCCCTGCTTCAACAATAGCTCCATCGTTAACGACAATTCTATAGTGGGAAAAGTTACTTAGAGGGATGGCTACTGCAATCACAGCTTCATAGCTTTGAATATTGCTAGCTTCCCACTGCGCTTGAGCAGCATTAAAGCGTTGCGGTAAAAAGAAGCTCACCGAAAACCATGAAAAGAATATACACAAGCAAGCACTCAACAGCAAAGAGAGCAGAAGCATTCGACGTTTCATAGATCACCTCTCATGCTCACTTTATGGCAAGTTGGTTTTATTGAGTACCCCTGTTTGGGGGATTTGTTATTTCGGTGAGAATAACTTCCACAGTTGGTTGAGCAGATTGCGATAGCGCATTCCCAGACTTGCCAGAATCACAGTGAGCAGGAAGAAGGCAATGATGAGGACGATGGCAGGCATACTCGGCGGCACAAATTTGAACAGGTCTACAAAAATGTAGGCGGGGATGAGTGTGAAGACGAGGAAGCCCAACCCTAGAAATACCAATGAGACACGTCCTTTGAGTGTCGATGGCTGCGCCGGATCGAAGCCGTGTATCATCCAGAAGATCAAGATGCTGAATAGGCTGACGTAAACGGTAACGGAACTGCGTGCCATGGGCGCGTTTTGTCCATCAATCAAGTAGACGAGCGCATAGAGCACTGCCATACTCACGCCGCCGATCACGCCCAGCGTCACGACAAAATCCAGCACGTCTTCGCGGAAGCGGTGCATAACGGTGGGGCGCAGCAGTTGAAAGGCGATGAGCGTCGCTGCGATGTTGACCGTGCCGAACGTCACCCAACTGATTTGAATGGGCGTAATGGGAAAGGGCAGCGTCATATAACCGACAAAGGTGAAGAACAGCAAGCTATACAGGTTTTTCGCTAAGAACATTTTCGTCGTGCCGAAGATGGTTTGCGTGATGGCTTTGCCTTCTTTAAATGCCAATGGCAGCGTGGATACAGCGTTGTTGAGCAGCACAATATCGGCGACATCTTTGCTGATCTGTGCGCCATCGTTCATGACGATTGCCAGATGAGCCTCTTTCAGCGCAGGCACATCGTTGACGCCATCGCCAACCATTGCCACATACTGCCCCTGAGCTTTGAGCGCGGCAATTAAGCGCTTTTTAGTATCAGGGGCGATACGGGCAAACATATCGGCATGGGTTACGGCGGCTTGAAGCTCTGCCTCATCCATCACATCCAGTTCATCGCCTGTATAAGCGTGTTCGACGGGGATGCCTGCCTCATGGGCGATAGCGCGCACGGTTTCCAGATTGTCACCAGAGATGACTTTAATCTGCACATTCTGGTCGCGGAAGGCTTGCAGCGTCTCACGAATGTCTTCACGCACGCGGTCACTCAAGACCACCAGCGCCAGCGGTTCGCAATCAACATGCAGCTTTGAAGTATCGGGAATGCCTGGCGTGCGCGCAAATGCCAGTACACGCTTGCCCTGCGCCGAGAGTTGGTTGGAAAGCGCGGCGGCTTGTTGTAAAACGGTATCGCGCCCCGTGCCATTGGGTGAGGGCAGCAGGCGTTCTGGCGCGCCCATCAACAGCGTTTCGCCATTGGGGAGCACAATCGCCCCCCATTTGCGCGCTGAGGTGAAAGGGATTTCACGCGATTTGACGACATCGGGTTTACTGTTTGCGCCGATATACTCCGCGATGGCGGCGGCGGTACGGTTTTGATGCGCGAGGTTAGCGATGTAGCGGCAC
>CALMZT010000090.1 GCA_937870805.1 uncultured Chloroflexota bacterium | reverse complement strand
CCCGCGCAAACTGTAACTTGAGTAAGGGTAAAGCTAATGATGCCGTTGACCCTGAAACGCGCGCGAACGTTTCGTTGTTCAATCCTCGCACACAACTTTGGGCAGACCATTTCATGTGGATCGATAGCGGATTACGTTTAAGAGGATTAACCCCTTCCGCAAGAGCAACCATTGAACGTTTAAAAATCAACCAGGAGCGTGTCATCATTGCGCGCCGTCGATGGATAGCGGGCGGCTTTCATCCACCGCATTAAGTACCTGTCACTCCTCACCGCGCTTACGCTTCTCGTCATCGACTACTTCCATGATCTCGCCGTCGTCGCTTAATACATATTCTTTATCTGAACGAATATCATTTCTGTGTGAAATCAAATGTTTGAGCAACAGCAGCACCAAACCGAGAATGATAAAGGGTAGTGAAATCACAACTCCCACGAATCCTATACTGAATCCCAAAACATACAGCATCATAGAAGCAAGCGGGAATAAGGCAATCAAAAGCACAACCACATAGAGCAATCGGTCTCGCCTTGCATGTTTGGGTTTCATTCTACCGTCGACTCCTCGCCGCGTTTGCGCTTCTCATCGTCTATCACTTCCATGATTTCACCGTCGTCGCCAAGAATATAGCGCGACTTACGGTCTATCATGTCAATTTTTGTCTCCACTGGCGAAACAATTTTCTTTTTTCGCCGCGTGCTTGGGTCTGCCATACGTAACAGCCAAATTACTGTGAGGCATATTGCAGCAAATCCTATGAACGCAACCGTGTTACGCTCTAACGTCCAATTAGGGTAGGGGATCACTAAAACATATAGAATCATGCCTTCTAGTGGTGGTAAAATCCACATCAAACAAAAAGCCGTTCGCGCATTGCTCATCAGCTACCCCCAAACAAAAGAGGAAAGGTGATGAGCCTTTCCCCTCATTCTACAACTATATACACCAGCATTTAGTTGATTGCTGACCGCTGAAAGCTGACCGCTAAATCACGATGTTAACCTTCGGCTCCGGCGGGCGTCCCGGCGTCACACGTCCCGCGATGAAGATCACCTTCTTCGCCGTGTTGCCATTCAACGCCTTGCGCGCGCCATCGCTCTCCAGCGCCAGCCGTTTCGCCTCGTCCTCGCTGATGTCTACGGGCACGTCGATGCGCGCCACCACCTTGCTTCCGATCTGCACGACCAGCACCGTTTCCTCGGCGGCGGCTTTCGCGGCGTCATACGTCGGGTACGCCTGCTGGTGAATGCTGTACGGTTGCCCGATGTGCGCCCACAGTTCTTCCGCGATGTGCGGCGTAATCGGTGCCATCAGCAGCAGCATATCGCGCACCGCCTCATTCCACACTCTCGCACCCACGCCACCCGTTTTGATGGTGTCCTTCAGCGTGTTCTTCAGCTTCATCAGTTCCGCGACGGCAGTATTGAAGCTGAAATCCGTGATCGAACGCTTAACATTGGCAATCGCCTGATGCACCGCGCGCTCTACCGTGCGTTCCACCTGCGGATTCGACGTGCCTTTCGCGCCCGCGTGTACCATCTCCCACACGTCGTTCAGCCAGCGCACGACGCCCTGAATGTTCTTGCTATTCCAGGGACCGCCTTGCGACCACTCGAAGCCAAACATCAGATACGCGCGCACGGTATCCGCGCCGTACTTCCCCACCAGTTCATCAGGATTGACCACGTTGCCCTTGCTCTTGGACATGCGCTGGATTTCCAGATGGTGCTTCAACTGGTTGACGTTGTTCGGACCCGGCACGTCAGGGATTTTGATCTCGGCGTCGGGCAGCACTTCGACCACACGCAGTTCACCGCCGCCGACGTTCACATGCAGCACATTCTCGACGCGCTTCATGATCTCGCCCATGACGGTGGTTTCATTCGCGCTTGCCGCGCCACTCGCAACCACTTCCACTTTCCTGGCGAACAGCTTGCCCTGCTTAGTTGTGCCCGTCGCCATGATCGTGTGACCGGGACGTTCCTCGCCCAAAATCTGCCCCTGATTGCGCAGTTGCAGCATCGGTTCGCCTAAATCTTCCATCTGCCTGCCGTGCGCTTGCGCGACTTTCACCGCCTCGTCGAACATGCCCAAATCGCGCATCGCCTTGGCAAACCAGCGCGAGTACAGCAGGTGCATCGTCGCATGTTCCGCGCCGCCCGTATACGTATCAACGGGCAGCCAGTACGCCGCTTCTTCCGCGTCAAACGGCGAAGCGGTATGGGCGGGCGAC
>CALMZT010000089.1 GCA_937870805.1 uncultured Chloroflexota bacterium | reverse complement strand
ACCAGCGGGCGCACACGCAGGTGCGCCCCTACAGACTTCTACCCAGGAGCCAAAAAGTTTTCCCCTCTTCAAGCGTCTCCCTTGAAGAGGGGAAAGTATGGGGGAGAGGAGATATGCGTAGGGAAGATTACATCGACGGGAGAGCGCTGCACGTATCGTCGGCGGTGACGGTATCTGAGCGCACGTAACCGCCGCTGCTCACATGCCACCAATTCATGCCATCATCACCCACCGCTTGCCCATCGACGGCTGTTGAGGTGCCGCTGTTGAGCACCGCTATTGACGCTGAAGTGATGCTGGCGGTTTCGCGGATGTTGACGTTTTGACTGCCTGCCGTCACCATGCATGTCGTGCCGCTGGCGGATGATGACGCCGTGCTCATCGCTGCGAAGGGCAGGACGGTGCTGTCATATTCCAGCGCTGCCATTTCTTCGCGTACTGCTGCAATTTGCTCAGCAGTGGGCGGTGCGACGGGACCCACAAAGCCATCACCGGAACCATCGAGGAACGGTTGCAAAATAGGTACTGCATCCGACACGTTTTGCAGTGTGTATTGTGCGTAAGGAATGTTATTGGCAACGCGCCCGCCGATCTGGCGTGCCAGCGCGCGGTGTTCGGCTTCAACGCCGGCGATCTGCGCGGCGGTGACGGCGAATGCAGGCTGACCCATGTTGGTGAAGATGCGCGTCGCTGCCAGATAAGCACCGACAAATGTAGTTTCGGCAACTTCGGTGATGGTCGAGAACAGGTCTTTGTCGCTAAACAGCGTTTCAGGCACATAGAATTCGGTGACGACGGGGACTGCGCCCAGCGACATCAGCAGTTCCAGGTGATCCTGTTCGGCGAGGAAGCCGTTCTTCAGATACTTAACCTGTTGTTCAGCCAGCCCCATGTCTGCTGCGCCGTTGATCGCGGTGAGATAATGTGTGGTGGCAAACAGTTCGGCAGTCGCGGCGAGGTTGAGGACCGTTTGCAGATCGTCGTCGGCGGTTTCCTGCGCCATCGCCAGCGAAATGCCGAAAAAGTGTGTCAAGCCCGCGAGCGATGAGGCAATTGCACCCGTCTTGAGGATTGAACGTCTTGAGAATTTGTTTTGCATCATTTTAAATTCCTTTTACATCGCTGCGAAGGGCAGCACCGAGCTGTCGTATTCCAGCTCCTCGGCTTGGGCGCGAATTTCAGCGATTTGATCTTCAGTCGGTGGCGCGACAGGACCAACAAAGCCATCACCGGAACCATCGAGGAACGGTTGCAGTGTAGGCACGGCGTCGGAAACATTATGATAAATATACTGTGCGTAGGGGAGGTTGTTGGCGATGCGCCCACCGATCTGGCGTGCCAGTGCGCGATGTTCCGCTTCGACAGCGGCGATCTGCGCGGTGGTCACAGCGAACGCGGTTTCGCCAGCCGTTGCGAAGATACGTGTGGCGGCAAGATATGCGCCGACGAACGTCGTTTCGGCAACTTCAGTGATGGTCGAGAACAGTTCCTTATCGCTGAACAGTGTTTCGGGCACATAGAACTCGGTGACGACGGGGACTGCGCCCAGCGACATCAGCAGTTCAAGATGGTCTTGTTCGGCAAGGAAGCCATTCTTCAAATACTTGACCTGAACTTCGTCCAGACCCAGGTCTGCTGCGCCGTTGATGGCGGCAAGGTAGTGGGTGGTGGCGAACAACTCGGCAGTGGAGGCAAGGTTGAGGATGGTTTGTACATCATCATCCGGTGCCATATCCTGCGCGAACGACTTGCGGATGCCGAACAGATTGGTCACGCCGCCCAGCGCCAGCGCGCCCGCAGCAATGCCCGTACCCTTCAAAAGATTACGTCTGGAAAGCATTTTGGACACCTTTCGTGCTATACTTGTACTAGATCGATGATCCGCGCGGTAGGGGGACACTGTGCAGACGCCAATCAAACGCAGTGTTCCTCGACCCAACGCTCATAAACTTACATCTGCAATTTCGATAAACTGCTGTGTGTTGGATTTCTGAATAATCCTCCTCTCATCGAATTCTCATTTTTACGATCTATTCACATTACATTTCAGGCATTAGCCAAGCATTAACAGCACATTGGTCAACGCTGTGAACAGCTTGTCCACATGATCCATGTTACTGTCTGTTTTTGAGGCGGTTATACGGACGGATTAACGGTAGTCGCTACACGTTGACGCCGTAAAACTCTACGCTGTAACCGTCAGCTTCTGCTTCCTGTCCCAACGTTTTCGCCAACTCTTCGGGCACTGCCAATACCAGCGTGCGGTAGTTTTCTTTGTGTGCCCAATCGCGGATGGACATCAACAACTGTGTGGACAGGGGCTTTTGCGACCACGCATAGACATCCAGCGCGCGCGCGTTGTACATCTGCGGCTGGAACGCGAGATAGGCATCTTGTCCAGCGGCGTTAAATTTCAGGCGATAGGTGCGCCGCATTTCGGGGATGATTTCCCATGTGCGCGTCCACAACGTTTCCCATTGATAACGCGAACTGGTCACACGTCCTACCGCCATCTGCCAGCCGTTGATCTGCGCCGCGTTGGGGTCGGTATGTTCGTTGGCTTTGTAGAAGATTTGTCCAGTACGCGCGGCAAGCGAATAACGTGCTACACGCGCTAACGGCTTAAAGTTATGGCGTGTATAAAAAGGAGCATCTGCGCCGATGACCACTGCCGTTAGCCGTTCGCACTTCAGCGCTTTGGCTTTGGTAATCAGGGCATTGAGCAACACATCTTCCAACCCATCGCCTTCATGCCGTTCACTGACGATGAGATGCGCGGGACTCAAATTGCTGCCGAAGGGTGCGGGTTCAATGCTGTGATAGGCTTCGACGTAGCCCGCCACCTCACCGCTGACCTCCGCCACCATCGGTACGCCTGCGCCCAACAGCAAATGCCCCATGTGCAGCGCCGCCATTTCGATGCTCATCCACGCGCCGCCGTGCAGCCAGCGTTCGTAAATCGTCAGCGCGTCGTAAGGCACATCCTGTACACGTCCTGCCATATCCAGGCGCTGCCACGTACTGATGCGTGCGCGGAACAGTGCGCTGATGGCGTGGGTGTCGTCGAGGCGTGCGGGACGGATGTTGATGTCAGACATAAACGTTACCTGCTCGGTTCATTAACGGGCGATGAGGCGCGAACTCCAGATGATGCCCATATATAGCAAACCGATTATAACCGAGATGAAGACCAATTTCTCTGAGCGTGGAGTCCCAAAGCGCCGTGTGAAGCGATGCAAAATCACAGGTAAGCCGACGATGCCAAACGGCAGCAGATACGCTGGAAATGTGCCGAGTGCGGCATTGAGCAAAATCGTTGCCATGAATACCGCGTTGACGATTTTCAGCAGGCGCATGGTGATCGGCAAGCCGAAACGTGTTGTGAAGTTGCTGTCGGTTTTGGCGTCGACTTCGTAGTCGCGCACCTGCTGTTCAAGCTGCGCCGCCAGTGACGAGAGAAAGAGAATGAACAGTATCACATCATCGACAGGTAACCATGTGGCACCAATGAGCACGAGACATGCGAAGTAGGGAAACGTTTGCACGAACAGCGCATGTGTCAGGAGGTCAAGCAGAGGTCGGCTTTTGAGACGCAGCGGCGGG
>CALMZT010000088.1 GCA_937870805.1 uncultured Chloroflexota bacterium | reverse complement strand
TCAGCCCTGTACGCTTGTCCCGACAAAGATGTTGTGAACCCTTGTAACCTTCAAACTAAATTTGATGCGATTGCCCTACATTTCCAAAGGGTATTTGCCTTTCCCAACCGTTTTCAACCATTCTCGACGCTCAAATTCAGCGCCAACCTGCCATCAAAGCTCATCCAGAACGGACGCACCAGCTCGTAATTGCAATCGCCTTCGGTCACAAACCGCAGCGCAATATTGAGCACGCCATCCACCTCCGAGTACGCCAGCACCTCGTGCCGTGCCGTGCAGCCTCGCCCCGCACTCCACAGCCCCGCCAGCGCCCGCCCTGTACTAAAATCGAACGTCACACGCTCAATCGGTCTCAGGCACAAACTTGTGCTGTCAATCGCATCGTAAAACGCGCTATGCTCTGGTGCTGTGTACAGCAAAAAACGCCTGCCCATCGCCGCCATATCGCTTGCCGCCTCAAAACACACGCCGCTGACTGTGCTGCTCTCGTCCGTCCAGGGGTAACTCGGCGGCACCGTCGTCGCAGTCACGTAGATGATTTCTACACTGCCTATTGGCGTCGTTAATGCTGCCGTCGGCGTCGGTGCAACAGCAGGCGCACAGGCAGTTGCGCACAACAAGATAAACAGATATAAAAGTTGAGAAACTTTTACTAATTGCACGTTCATTAACTCGCACTGCACACTAAAGCGTGGTAGTATAAATGAATTGTTTGGATAATTTTACATCGGGTTGAACTGTATGCGTATTTTGATTATCTCCGATATTCATGCGAACCTCACCGCGTTCGAAACTGTCCTCGCTGATGCCAAAGGTGAATGGGAATATGTATGGTGTCTCGGAGATGTCGTGGGCTATGGTCCCGACCCGAACGAGTCCTGTGAACTCCTGCGCACGCTGCCACACTTATGTCTTGCGGGAAACCACGACTGGGCAGCCCTGGGACGTCTGGACATTCGCACCTTTAACCCGGATGCGCGCAAAGCTGTCACCTGGACGCAAGAAACCCTTACTCCTGAAAATATAGCTTATTTAGAAGCGCTGCCAACGACGTTTGTCATTGGTCAGTATACATTGGCACACGGCAGCCCGCGCGAACCTGTCTGGGAATACATCCTCGAACCGTTGATTGCCGCGCTGAACTTCCCGCATTTTGAAACACCCTATTGTCTCGTCGGGCACACGCATCAGCCTGTGATCTACGAACAGGTGAACGAGAACGGCGAAACCGAAGCGCAAGCGCCGAAGTATCGTACCAGTCGCCAACTGAACGGCAAACGCCAGATCATCAACCCCGGCAGCGTTGGACAGCCGCGCGATGCGAACCCTGACGCCGCCTATGCTATCCTTGACGTTGAAACCAACGTCTTCGAGCACCGCCGCATTCCTTACGACATCGGCGCTGTGCAAGCACGGATGCGCAAGTATGATATGCCTGATCGCTTGATCGCGCGCCTGGAACATGGATGGTAAGGCTAAGTTATGAGTTATGAGTTGAAAGTAATGAGTAAAAAATCACTCGCTTTTGTCACTCATCACTTATCACTCATTACTCGTCACTCATGAGTGAATTAAGCTCTACGATGCGCGATTACCTTGCCGAGATTTATCGGTTGGCAGATCAGAGCAAAGCTGACGAGCCTTTTGTCAGCACTTCCGCGTTGGCAGAACTATTGGATGTGAGTGCGCCTGCGGTCAACCGCATGGTGACCAGGCTCAAAGAACTCAGTTTACTGCAACACGAACCCTATCAAGGCATTCGCCTCACCGAAACAGGACAGCGAGAAGCCCTCAAAGAACTGCGCCGCCGCCGCATCACCGAAGCCTTTCTCGTCAAGGTGATGAATTTCGGCTGGCACGAAGTCTATGAAGAAGCACATCGCATCAGCAGTTCGCTGAGCGACAGCTTGAGCGAACGCATGTCGCAGATGGCAGGTAATCCCACGCGTTGCCCACACGGTGAACCGATTCCGTCGGCTGAAGGAATGCTGCCACCCGGTGATGATTATACGCTGGCAGAAGCTCAACAGAACGTCAACCTCGAAATCACGCGAGTACGCACCCGCGAACCAGAGCGCCTCGAATACCTGGGTGCATTAGGGCTGCTGCCCGGCACGCCCATTCATTTGCTGCACACCGCTCCGTTCAACGGACCGCTGCAACTCAAGGTCGGGCGCGAGTATCGCATCATCGGACACAACCTCGCCGAATTGATCTGCGTGCGCGACATCAAAAGCAGTTAACCCCACCTTGCACCCTGCCTTGCAAAAATAAGTATTTCACTCAACAAGCCGTTCAACACACCAGAGTTAAACCTGTTTTCATGCGCAAACGCTCAACAAAGCGCGTCTTGAAAACCCTCTCCCGCGCCCCACACGCTCCTCAACCGATTCCATTTTGCGCGGTGGGGTAAGCGAAGCGGCGGGGTAAGCGAAGCGGCGGGGGTTGGGGTGAGGTCAAGGCGAGCGCTCAATCCCTTTAGC
>CALMZT010000087.1 GCA_937870805.1 uncultured Chloroflexota bacterium | reverse complement strand
ATCAATGCGGATAAAAACAGTTTTTTATTCATAACGGACATTATAACGCGCACTGCTCATTGGTGTTAACAGTGCGTTTGTCCTAGTGGGAGGCGTCAGATGTCAGTTATCAGTTTTCAGTGAAGAGAAAACGGCACCGTGTAGATGATGCCGTTTTCTGAGCAAGAGAGGCGAAGATTAGCCGTTCATGGAGTCGATGACGACCTGCGGCACAAGCACGCCGTCGATGACGTGGATAATGCCGTTGCTTGCCATGATGTCGGTCTGGATGACGTTGACGCTGCCATTGAGTACGACACCGCCATCGACGATACTGATGTCAAGGCTGCTGCCATCGAGCAAAGTCGGCACGCTCTGTCCATCGAGGGTTACGACATCGACGGCAGGCACAGCACCTTCCACTACGTGATAGAGCAGCACCTGATTGAGCAGGTCAGTATTTGCCAGCACGTCTTCGGCTGACATGCCCAGCGCTTCAAACAGCGCAGCAAAGGCGTCGTTGGTGGGCGCGAAGACGGTCAAAGGACTTTCGCCGCTAAGCGCTTCGAGAATTGCCGGGTCAGCCGCGCCAACCGCCGCCAACAGGATGCTGAAGTTTTCATCGCCTGCCACGATTTCGGCAATCGTTGGCGCAGCCTCTTCTTCGCCGTCAGCACCGCCCGCGCGCAAGGTTTCTACGTCATCGGCGGAGGTCGCTGCCAGCGCGACATTCGGCTCTGCCAGCGGACCCACTGCGGCGACAAAGTAGTAGGTATCGGCTGCGAGTTCCGTTCCCGTCAGGTCAATCACCACAGGTTCAGTAGCGCCCGACGGCACGACTGCCAGATCATAGCTGCCTGCCGGAACATCAAGCGTGAATAAACCATCATTGCTGCCCAGCGTGCCGGGATAAGCAAGCTGGCTGACAATTGGCGCGCCACCTGCCAGTACATCCACTGCTGGCGCGTCTTCAATCGCATGGAATACGGTCACGCGCGCCGAACCTTCTGCCAAGCCGCTGAGGTCTTCGGAGATGACGGCAGGTGCAAGCGTGCCATTTTCCAGCGAACCAACTGCCGCAACGGTGGTGAAAGTGTCGCCTTCAAACGTGAGCGTGGCGGGACCTATAGCAGCTTCTTCCAGCGACGTGCCTGCCGGAGCGACGGCGATTTCATAGTCGCCAGGTTCCAACGTGACCCAATCGGTGATCGTCGGGAATTCCAGACCTGCGATGGCAACTTCGCCGTTGACATAAATATCTACTGCCGGGGTATCGGGCGAGAAGTGCGCGACGCGGACATTGGCATACTGCGAGACTTCTTCGTCTGCACCTTGTTGCAGCATGTCCACGACGAAACCGGGAAGCAGCACATCGTTAATCACATGGATGATGCCGTTGCTGGCAGCAATGTCGGTGGTGGTGACTTCAACTGTGTCATTGAGCACGACACTGCCGTTGACAATCGAGATGCCGATTTCCGTGTCTGCCAGCAGTGTCGGGACACTTTGTCCATCGAGCGTGACGACTGTCGAAGCAGGCACCGCACCTTCGACCACATGATACAACAGCACCTGTGTCACCAGCTCCTGATTCGCCAGCAGTTCTTCGGCGGTCATGTCGAGCGTCACCAACAGGTTGGCGAAAGCGTCATTGGTGGGCGCAAAAAGGGTATAGGGTCCTGCGCTGGTGAGTGTTTGCAGGACGGCGGGATCAGCCGCCTGTACTGCCGCGACGAGGGTTGAAAAATCGGGATTGGAGATCGCAACATCTACAATCGTCCCCTGCGCTGCGGCGGGCATGACTGCCAGCAGCAGCACTGCCATTAAAACGAGCAAAAACTTACGCATAGAAGCTACTCCTCAACATAGAATTACGGTTACAGAAAGCAATTTGGAAGACAGCCTCAAGTGTGGGAGGAGCAGATTAATTCGAAATGAAATCGGAATAAGGCGTGAATAATCCGTCCCCTAGAATTTGATGAGAACGGAACAAGGGTGCGAATTCCCTAAAAACTTATGAAATATGTTTGCAAGTCTACTTCACAGCGCTTATCATAGGTTTTGTATTTATTAACTTTTGATGAGGGACGCACGATGGTTGCTACCCAGATTTCTTTACCTGATCCCGAACCGACGCCAGAATTTAATCAGCGCTGCACTGATTTACTTAGATACCTAGATGCTGGCGAACTCCCCTTTGAAGAAGCGATTCTCCACGCGCACGCCCTCAACCAGGAAGCCATCGACTCACGCTGTCCCGCCGACGAAGCACGCGCTCAGCATGTGCTGGGTTATTTGCAGAGCTATCGCGGCAACCTGAGCAGCAGTATGCGCCATTATGAGCGCGCCCACGCCTTGTTCAGCCGTTTGGGGAATAAGCGTCGTCTCGCAGTCATCAACCTGAATCAAGGGGAGAATTCCCGCCCGAAAGGCGATTTTTCGCGCGCGCGGGAGTTGTATCACCAGGCATATCAGGCGGCGAGTGAACTGCAATTTTTGATGGTACAAACGGTTGCCATCACGAATGAGGGACAAATGCTGCTGACGATGGGTAAACATCAGGAGGCGTTAAGTTCGCTGCTCGAAGCGCAGGAACTCTCGAAGCACCTGGAGATGGATGACCATCAAACCCCGCCGCTGGTGTGCGAAATCCATCATGTGCTGGCGTTGATCTACAAGGCACTGAATCGTCTGGACGAGGCGTGGAAAGAGGCGCGTGCTGCCTTGCGCATGGCACAGGACATCCGTCATCCACTGCAAATCGGGCTGGCACAGCGCGCGGCTGGCGAAGTGTTGGTGGCGATGGATAGGCTGCCTGTGGGTGAATTTTCCAACAACGCCGATGAATATTTTCAGGTGGCGACGGACATTTTCCGTGAGATGGGCGCAGAAGGCGAAATGGGGCGCACGATGTTCAGCCACAGCAAAAGCCTCGCGCGGCGCGGCAAGCGCATGACGGCTGCACGCAAGCTGCAACAGGCGATGATTATTTTTACCAAGCTCGGCATGGTCGATGACGCCGCGCGTACTGCTGATTTGCAACTGGAAGTCTTACGCCCAAGAGGCTAATGTTTATTGCTTCACATCGATAGCCGCGTTCAAGCCAGCGACAATGAGCCACTGGCTTGGGCAGCAATCGAATCTTTTGCTTATTTCGCGGTTTCAGCTTCCAACGTCGTCGGCTGCATAATCATGCGCAGCATCCACGCCATTTTGTGATGGGCATCGCTGATCTCTTGCAGCAAGTTCGAGGTCACAGCATCTTTGTAATCCTCGTCCGTTGCTGTGATGTCTTCATAGAGATTTTCCATGATCGTTTCGTGATCGTCGAGCAGATTCTTGACCATGCGCAGTGTATCAGGGATGGTTTCTCCCTTATCTTCTGTCAAACGTGTGTGTTCCAGGAACCACGCGAGAGTCCCCGGCGCTTGCCCACCTAATTTCAGCGCTTGCTCGGCAAGCTGATCGACCTGTTCTTCGATGATGGCGTAGTGCTCATCGAAGAGTTCATGCAGATCGTGAAATTCTGGACCTTCGACGTTCCAGTGATAGAATTTTGTCTTCGCCACAAGGACATAATGGTCGGCAAGCTGGCGATGCAGCAGGGCAATGACCGCCTTGCGATTTTCCTCGCTGACGCCGTTTCGCATCGGCAGCATCGTTTTGACAGACTTCTTACGTTCAATCATGGTTTTTACCATACGGTTGCGCAGCGCGCATTCCTTCCTTTGCCTAAAGGTTGAACATTCCTCACCAGGTAGAGACGTTTGGAATCAGCAGCGTAAGTATAGGAAATTACGCTACTCAAAGACAATTCGCCTCTTAGAAAGGATACAAAGCAAACATTAGACCACCGTAAGAAGGAGGCTTAGCAAATTCCCCCTCCACTGAGCCAGGCGTAGGGAATCCATATTCTTACATTTTGCGGTAGGATTATCGCCGATGACAGAAAGGATTTATGATGCTGCTTTTTTACAATGGCGACATTCACACGATGGACGCCGATAACCCTTCTCCAGCGGCACTCGTCGTCAACGACAGCGGGCGTGTACACGTCGTCGGCAGCTTTGCCAGGTGCGAAGCGGCGGCGGGACGCAATGCCCAACGTATCGACCTCGCCGGACGCACGCTGATTCCTGGCTTTAACGATGCACACGTGCATGTGTGGAAAGTCGGTTTGCTGCTCACCGTACAGGTGGATGTGCGGCAGGGACTCGCGCGGGACATGGAGTCGATACAATCTCGTTTCAGGGAACGCGCCGAACGATTACCCGCTGGTACATGGATTATCGGGCGCGGTTATAACGAAGCCACGCTGCCTGAAAAGCGCCATCCGACGCGCCATGACCTCGACGCCGTGAGCAAGACTCATCCAATTGTGCTGACACGTACCTGTGGGCACATGAAAGTCGTCAATACATTAGCGCTGCAAATGGCAGGCATTACCCTTGACACGCCTGAGCCACAGGGCGGTGTGATTGTGCGCGACAATGGTGATCTCACGGGTCTGCTACAAGAGACCGCGATGGGCTTGATTGACCGCATTATCCCTGATTTAACCGATGAAGAAATGGCGCTGGCAATCAACGCCGCGCAAAAACATCAACTGGCATTGGGCATCACCAGCGCCACCGACCCGCTGCTCATGCCGAGCCATTTGCGGGTCTATCGCATGATGGAAGCGCGCGGCGATCTGGTAGTGCGTGTCAACGGCTTGCCGATTCGTCGTCCTGATGGCGGCACGGAAACGCTGCCGCTGCCAGAGCGTTTCGTCAGCGCTATGCTGCGCATCGACAGCGTGAAGTTCTTCGCTGATGGTGGACTCAGCGGCGCGACGGCGGCAATCAGCATTCCGTACAAAACCATCGGCGGGCAGGGCGTGCTGCGTTTTGAGGACGAAGAATTGTTTGAGCTGATGTTTGAGGCACACGGCGCGGGTTTCCGCATCGGCACGCACGCCATTGGCGACACGACGATTGAGCAGGTGTTGAGTACCTATGAACGCTTGCACGCACGCAAACCTAACACAGGGCTGCGCCACCGCATTGAACATCTTGGCTTGCCAAATCCGCATCATCTGGAACGCTGTAAGGCGATTGGCGTGATCGCCGTGCCACAGACGGTGTTCCTGCCTGCGTTGGGAACAACCTTCCGCCGTTATCTGCCCGATGTGTTTTATCCGCGCTGCTATCCTGTGCGCGCGATGCTCGATGCCGGATTGACCGTTGCGCTGTCGTCGGATGCACCTGTCGTGCCCGACGATAACCCGCTGTTGGGTATGAAAGCTGCGATAGACCGCAAGGACGCCAACGGTGAGCCGCTTGCGCCAGAACAGGCGATTACAGCTTATGAGGCACTGTATGCCTACACGATGGGCGGCGCGATTGCTTCGGGCGATGCCGATAATCGCGGCAGCCTGACGCCGGGCAAATGGGCAGACCTGACAATTCTCAGCGGCGATCCCTTGCGCACGCCTGTTGAAAAACTCTTAGAATTAAGGGTAGACCAAACGTATGTCGGCGGTCAGTTAGCCTACGAAGCGTGAAAGAGGAAACGATGAGCAAAGCCATTTTGGAGCAGGTGTTGGAACTGGTGAAGCAGTTGACGCCAGCGGAACGCTTGATCTTGGAGCGCAAGTTGAGTGAAGAGATGGAAGAAGTTGATGTCACGCGCGAAATATTACTTGCTGAACATCAACGGCTTAAAGCGATGGGTGGTTTTGAAAACGTGCAAAGTCTGGCGAACGCCTTTGCTAATCCAGAGGTTGACGTGAGCGACGAAGAACTGAATGAATATTTACGTCAAATTGGCAAAGAGTGGGAAGCAGAACTCGATGACCTCGACACAAATCATTGAACCTCTCTACGTCGTCGATACTAACGCGCTGATCTGGTGGTTAACGAATAAAGCAAAATTGACATCTCGCGCACTTAGAATTTTTGAGGCTGCGGAGAAAGCGCAAACGCTGTTAGTCGTTTCGTCAATTTCAATCGCTGAGATGTACTATGCAAATCAGAAGAATAATTGGTTTTCTGATTTCAATAAGGTCTACACGATGTTGAACAGTGCGTCTTATATTCGTCTCGTGCCATTCACTGCCAAACAAGTCCTTGATTTTAATCGTGATGCTGCTGTGCCTGAAATGCACGATAGAATCATCGCTGGCGTAGCCCGACGACTGTCCGCGCCGTTAATTACTTCCGATCCACTGATTAGCGCCGCAGGCATC
>CALMZT010000086.1 GCA_937870805.1 uncultured Chloroflexota bacterium | reverse complement strand
TGCCTAAGCCGCGCATAAAATCGGCAGCGTTGAGCGAACTGTAGTTAGCGCGCGTGAGAGTATAGGTCTCAGTTTCAGTATCATTTGTAATGGCAAGCAGGGTGTAATTGTTCGGCACGCCCGCAAGCTGTTCCTGCACAACGGTTTGCCCATTGGCGAAAGCGCTAAACAGCGTTGACGTGCTAGGCATATCCGCCACCGAAAAAGCTTCCGGTTGTAGCGAAGCTGAGACGATGCCGAAAAACACATCTATCGGGGCATCGCTGGCATTCAGGATCAGCACAGTGCTGCTGGTTTGCAGTTGGGTGCTGCGGAACGCGGTGGTTTCGTCTAACACGGATATTCGTGAACGTCCGCTAAGTGCGAGGGTATAGTTGTGTCCATCAGCGACAGCAATATCCAGTGGCGCGATAATTGATATGTCTTCGGTTCGAGGTGTTACGCGCACTGTATGCGTGCCAGCCGTCAGCGACAAATACGCTGATATTTCACCAGACGCGAGGGATTCAAGTATGATTGTGCCGTCAATGAGGATATTGACGCCACCCTCATTGTCATAATCTTCCCAAAAGTTCGCCACACGTAGAAATGTGCCTTTGGAGTCTTGGGCGGCAGCAGGGGCGAGCACCAACAGGAATAAAGTGATTAGCAATAGGGTGAAAAATTTTCGCATTAGGGAGACTCGTCAAAATATATAGTGTCCCCCATTATATAGCGTTCCGACAATAAAAAAGGGCAAACCAACGGCTCTCAAGCATCAAATAAGGCTTAATGGATTGATAGGTACTAAAAGTGCATCCCTGAAAACCCATAGGATGCACGCCTGTTTTCTGTTCACTTCAGTGAACGTGGTACTTCGGTAGCCGGACACTTTAGTGTCTGGCGGGATATCTGGCGCTGGCAACCGAAGCGTTAAGGCTTATCCTGATGCCTGAAAACCAACGGCTCACCCCTACAAAACATCAGAGATCAGTTTAATCCATCGCCGCCACAGGCTCAGGGGTCACAGGCACAGCCTCACCCTCTGCGGCAGGCGTCACGACGTAATCGGGCAGGTTGGCTTCCATATGGCGGATAAACGGCATCGCATACGTCACAATTGAAGCCACAATCACAGCTACCCCCGCAATCAAAATCATTAAGCCCATGCCCGCGCCTGTTGTATCGCCGACGAATGGCGCAAACGTTTCCCATCCCGCTTGCTGTACAGCAGGCTCGAAGACGTTATCCGCCAGCGGACCCACCAACAGAAACGATAGGGGAGTCATCACCATCGCAATTTGTCCAAAGACCGCGAAGACACGCCCCTGTAAATCGGGTGCGATTTTCTGCTGCAACATCGACAGCAGCGCGACGTTTGCCAGCGGCGGCATGAACATCATCATGAACAACATCGCGCCCATCAGAAGCGGATCGCGCGCCATGCCATAGATCGCCGTCGCCACCCCCATCAAAATCATTGCAGGCATCATCGTATGGATGCGTGGACGTGTGCCGCCCCATACGCCGATGACAATCGCGCCAGCAATCGCGCCTGCGTCCATCACGCTCATCAGGATACCGAGCAGCAGTTCGTTGTTATCTGTGCGCGCCATTGCATAAGGTG
>CALMZT010000085.1 GCA_937870805.1 uncultured Chloroflexota bacterium | reverse complement strand
CTCTCCGACTTCCTCCGCGCCGGCCCCGAGTTCGGCGCCACCACGCTGTCGCGCTTCTACGCGATCCACATGTTGCTCGTGCCGGGCGCGATCATCGCCCTGATCGGCGCGCACCTGTACCTCGTCGTCAAGCAGGGCACGACGGCGCCGCCATGGCTGCGCGCCGACCGCAAGCCGAAGGACGCGCGCGCCGTGTGCTGGTGATCGACTGTGATGTGCATCAGGGCAACGGCACAGCGGATTGCCTCGCAGGCGACAGCAGCGTGTTCACGTTTTCGATCCACGCCGAAAAGAACTTTCCGTTCCGCAAAATCCCCGGCAACCTCGACATTGGTTTACCGAACGGCACAGGCGACGACATCTATTTGGAAACGTTGGAAGAAGCGCTAAGTCGCATTTTTGCGATGTTCAACGCCGATTTAGCGATTTATCTGGCGGGCGCTGACCCTTATCACGGAGATCGACTCGGCTACCTTTCGCTGACGAAAGAAGGGTTGACGCAGCGAGATCGTTTGGTGTTGGGCATGTGCCGCGCGGAGGGGCTGCCTGTCGCAGTGGCGATGGCGGGTGGTTATGCGCCAAATGTAGAGGATATTGTGGCGATACATTTGCAGACAGTGAAGATTGCGAGAGAATTTGCGTCTTAGCTATGGAAATCCGCCGCAGTCGTTGGTATGTTTAGGCGACGGGAGGCAACACACATGGTCAAGCTGACTATCCAACAAGTGCGCCAGCGTGCAACCAACAAGAGCTTCGAGCGCGGAGACGATTACTACCGCGATGATGCTATCTTCGATATGGTTCTGCGCGGCAATCAAATCGAGGGTTATTGTCAAGGTTCGGAAATCACGCCTTATCACGTCAAAGCAGTTTTCAACGAACACGGCGTTGAGTCCACATCGTGTACCTGCCTTTATGAATATGGTGGCGATTGCAAACACATTGTCGCCTTGCTGCTCACTTACGTCAACAACCCAGAGGCTTTTGCACAGCGTCCATCCATCAAACAAGAGTTAGCAAACCGCAGCAAAGAGCAGCTCATCGCGCTGATCGAATTGATGGTGGAGCGCTACCCGGATTTGCAAGACATCCTTGATCGTCCAATACCCAATGCTGCATCATCGGGCAAGCCAGTCAGTACAGAAACCTTTCGCAAACAACTGCGCAAAGCCCTAAAACGCTACAATGATTATGATGACTATCATAAATCAGACGCAGCAGACACGATAACGTCTATCGCACAGGCGGCACGCGCGTTCAGCAAAAGCGGCGATTGGCACAGCGCTAGTGCCATCTATAAGGCGGTTTGTGAAGAATGTATCGCCAATGGCGAAGACTTCTCCAATCACGACTACGATGGCGATCTCAGCCTCGCGCTTGACGAGGTACTCGCAGAACTCGCCAAATGCGCCGAACATTTCGCCGATGATAACGAACGTCAAATCATATTTAAGCGAATGCTTGACGTGACCTTGTGGGACTCAATAGATCGCGGCGGTACTGATCTAGGCGCGGACGTTCCTGATCACATCCTGCGATATGTTAAGCCGCAAGATATTCCCGCTATCCGTGAGCATTTGCAAGCCGCGCAAAAACGCGGGCAACGCACCCATTATTACGATCCTTTTGATTCCTTTGCGGATTTTCTCGCTGACCTTGACCTTCTGGATAATATAGAGCCAGACACGATACTCCAACGACTGCGTGATGAACAGCGTTATGAGCTTCTGTTTGACAAATTGATCTCGTTCAAGCGTATGGATGAAGCGG
Organism: uncultured Chloroflexota bacterium; assembly: GCA_937870805.1. Classification (GTDB taxonomy): domain Bacteria; phylum Chloroflexota; class Anaerolineae; order Aggregatilineales; family Phototrophicaceae; genus JACAER01. The sequence continues at coordinate 14,597 of CALMZT010000085.1, read as the reverse complement.
TCAAAGTGGTAGAAGAATATCTACTGCACTCTTTTCAACAAATGCACGGCCTGGAGACACTTGCTGAAATCGGACGTGATAATGACGCGGTGCGCTTGGCTCAAGCGTCGCTGAACAAGCAATACAGCGAAAATACGGTTTTTTGGCTGCTTGAACGCTATCGTGTAAGAGAGGAGCATGATGCTTACTTTCAGTTGCAGCTTCTCCGAATGGAACATTCCCCCGACCCGCGTTACTACAAAGAACTAAAGGAAGCTGCTCTCAAACTTGGCAATTGGGAAATAACCCGTCCGACAGTGCTTCAGCAGATTAAAAAAGCGCAGCGCTTTGATGTGCTCACCCGCATCTATTTGCTTGATGAAGAGTGGGATGCTGCCTGGGAATCATTGAATTACAATGCAACTACCAAATCAACCTGGCAATGGCAACCTACTGTGCTGGATATTGAGGTTGCTATCGCCTCTACCAAAGCGCGTCCAGAAAAGGCAATACCCGTACTCATCAAACATGTGCGTCAGCAGATCAATCAACGCACGCGCAACAATTATCAACAGGCAGCAGTTTATTTGACGCTTGTACGCGATGCCTATCGCCAGATCGGGGGCGATCAGACATGGAATACTTTGATTTCAGGTATCCGGGAAGAGTTTCGCAAGCTGCCTGCGCTGCAAGATGAGCTTAGGCAAGCCAGACTTTAGAAATCACCGCCGCGTCCTTTGCCGCTTTGAAATGCCTGTGCGCCTTCAACCGACTCACCACTGTTCAGTGTTTCGATGCCGAGCCGCGCCTCATTTTGAAGCGCATCACGCGCCTCTTTGCCGAAACTCTCATATACAGAACGGCGGTCATTTAACGTGGCGGCTTGCGGGAAGCTGGCAATAAGGTTAGCCACTTCTAATGCCCGTTTGAGATGCTGACCCTGCGGAACAATCTCATTGACCAAGCCCCAAGCGTGCGCCTCTGATACGTTTACCGCACGCCCAGTCAAGATCATCTCTAACGCGCGTCCTAAGCCCACAATCTGCGGCAAGCGGACTGTGCCACCATCAACGAGGGGTACACCGAAACGTCGCTCAAAGCAGCCGAACACTGCCGTTTCATCAGCGATGCGCAGATCACACCAGCAGGCGATTTCCAAGCCGCCCGCGACAGCATAGCCCGCAATGGCGGCAATCGTCGGCTTGCTGAGTGACAAGCGTGTGAAGCCCAGCGGACCGTGTTCACCCTGTATGCCAGAAACCAGTGAGTCCAGTTCGTGCAAGTCTGCGCCTGCACAAAATACATCATCGCCACCTGTGAGGATGCCGACACGCGCGCTGTCGTCGGCGTCGAATGCCAGCCATGCCTCGCGTAGTGCTGTCGCCGTTGCACCGTTGATGGCGTTGCGGCGCTGTGGACGGTTGATGTGAATAATTGTGATTGCGCCGTCGCGGGTGATTTCTACGTCGCTCATGGTTTAGCCTCTCTGCTATTCACATGGATTCGGGTACTGTGCAAGATAATCTGCGATCACCTGCCCTGCGAGATCATGCCCTGCCTGATTCCAGTGTGTGTCGTAAGCATAATAGAGGATGTCACCACGCACTGCCGCTTCCTCAAATGCGGGCACAAGATCGATAAAGGGAATGCCGAGTTCTGCTGCCAACATTGCAATCGCGTCACGCTGGTTGTTGAGGCGTACAAGCGAGTCTTCGTAAGTAATTGTGCTGGTGTATGTCAGCAGTTCATCCGATGCGGAAATGCCCATGCTTTGCACCGTCTCCATAAAGCGATCACGGTCTTCGGGCATGAGATAAGGCAAATAGATGTGCGGTGCAGTTGGGAAATAAGCCATCACCAAACATGTATCGCCTGCTGTTGACTGCATCTCGCGCCATGTGTTTTCCAATACACGCATGTTGCTTGATTGGGCATAATCATCGGTGGTCGCACTGAGCCAAGAGAGGTAATCGTCCAGCAGTGCCATTTCAGTGACGACGCCGTTGATCTCGATACGAACAGGCAGTTGGTATGGCGGCGGGTTGTCGTTACGCCAGATTTCCTGCGAGGGGTCGAACGGCGCAAACTGCGTGCGGGCAACACGCGGTTCGATAAACTCCTGGCTGGTGACGACGTTGGAGAGATCGTTACCTTCAAAATAACCAACGATGATAAGGCGTGGATTCTCGCTGATGCCATAATCACGCAGCACGCGCAACTCTTCAAGAGGTCCGTAGCCGCGAAAGCCGAGATTGCGCACAGCCAAGCCGCTTTCCGACTCTAAAACGTCACTCCAGGGACGCGCTACGTTTGCCGCTTCAGTGTACGAATCGCCAAGCGCAATCACTTCATAGTGATCGGCGGTCACTGCTGGCACGCGGAAGCCGTCATCGTCATAAGCGATGCGATGTTCACTGAGAACCTCGTAGGGATTGGCAGGCGGTGCGATCATTCCATGACGATTGATAAACATGTCGCCAATGCCCACTGTGAAGCGTACAAGCTGTGAACGGGGGTCGAAGCGCAATTGCGGAAATATCAGCAGCACACCGCCCACAAGTGCCAGCGCGAACACAAAACCAAACCCAATTAAGAGCAGATTGGCTTGCCAGCGCTTCAATTTCGTTTTTACGGTCATGTCTACTCGTGAGAATGGTATAATGAAGGGCGATTCTAATGGAATGCAGGTGAATTTGGCAGTGGCGACTACTGGACAAAAAGGTGAGGCGCTGGCAGCGGCGCATCTTCAGCAGCGCGGCTATCACATCGTTTGCACCAACTGGCGCTGCACACGCGGCGAAATCGACATCATTGCGCGTGACGGCGAAACGCTGGTATTCGTGGAGGTGCGTACCCGCCACGCCGACAGCACTGCCGAAGCCTTTGAGAGTGTCAACACACGCAAACAGAGCCGAATGCAAAATGCAGTCCATTTGTATCTGACAGAACAAGGCTTAGAGGATGCTGGGTGGCGCATTGACGTGATCGCGGTAGCGATTCCCCGTTATGGCAAGCCGCTGATCGAACAGGTAGAAGACGCACTTGACTGGTAAACCGCTGATCGTGATTCTGGGTCCTACAGGTGTAGGTAAGACTGCGTTAGGCGTTGAAATTGCGCGAACGCTGAACGGTGAAATCGTCAGTGCAGACAGCCGCCAGGTCTATCGTTACATGGACATTGGCACAGGCAAGCCTCACGCGCAGCAATTAGCCGCTGTGCCGCATCATTTGCTGGACATTGTGAACCCCGACGACAACCTTACACTCGCGCGCTATCAGAAATTGGCTTATGCTGCAATTGACGACATTCACCAGCGTGGGAAACTGCCGCTGCTTGTCGGTGGCACAGGGCAGTATATCACTGCTGTCGTCGAAGGCTGGTCAATTCCTGAAGTACCGCCAGATGAAAAGCTGCGCGCGGAATTGGAAACTTTCGCTGTCGAACATGGTTCGGAAACGCTGCATGAGCGCTTAAGGCAAATGGACACTGAAGCCGCAAATAACATCGACCATCGCAATGTGCGACGTGTCATTCGCGCGATAGAAGTAACTACAATCACAGGGCAAAAGTTCAGTGATTTGCAGCGCAAAATGCCTCCACTCTACCGTATGCTGCATCTTGGCTTAACGATGGCGGAACGTGCCCAGGTTTACGAACGCGCCGATCAACGGGTAGACGCGATGATGGCGGCAGGCTTTCTGGATGAAGTGCGCAGTTTGCTGGAGATGGGCTATCCGCGTACCCTGCCGTCGATGAGTGGCTTGGGCTACGCACAGCTTACCACGCATCTGCTCGATGGTGTGCCACTTGAAGAGGCGGTTGCCAAAACCAAAAACGATACTCATGACTTTATTCGCAGGCAGTATACGTGGTTTCGCGGGCACGATTTAGGGACTCTGTGGCATAATAGTAACGAGATACAAACAGATGTGCTGATTGAGCAAGTCGCAACCTTCGTGAGGTCATGAACCTATGCGGGCACTACGCAACGTCGAAAATCCCAACACCGTCTATGGCGTGCTGCTGCTGCTGCTGCTAATCGTTTTTGCAGGACCTTCGACGCTTTACAGCTTGATCTCACGCAGCGCGCCAGGTGTCTCCATTGACACACCTTGCGACTGGATGCGCAACAGCCCTGATCGCGCAAATCATCAATCATGGTTAGGGCGCTCTGCTACGAACCCAATCGTCTTAGAAGTGGCGACGACGGCGTTTCCCGTCACACAAGACGGCGTGCTCACCATCGTCATCATCGTTGTCAATCGCTCGATGGGCACTGTGCCGTTTTTGTTTAATCCCGCCCAAGTTCGTGTAGGTGATGATGGCACCAGCGGCTTAGGCATCATCTTTGACAACAGTGGAACGCTGAACAGTCCGACGATTCGTCAGGATGCAGCCAGTTATCCGCCGAGTGACATTCGCACGCTAGGTCCACGTCAGCGTTGTGTCGTGCGCCTGGATTTTACATGGGGGCAGCTCACACAGGCGGGCTTTGGTGGCAACAGCAGTGTGCGTGCGTTTTATCGGGTGACGAGTACAGGAGCACTTGCGCAGGCCGGGGGAATTTTTCCCGACCAGGGATTTAGACCTTTGTTTATCACTTCTCAGCCTGTCGTGATCCCCATCGCTAGTCAATAAGCGCAGGTTGGTATAAACTAGTTACAAAATTCAAGCCAATCATTTTTATAGCGGTTTTGAATGTCTACGGAGCAGCGCATGTCCGAACAAGATCATCCGATTATTCATGTCCTTGAAGGCCCGCTCAAGGGGCAGCACTGGGCATTGACGCAAGATGTGATCGTGGTGGGGCGCGATGAGGAATGCGATGTCACGATACCCGAAAGACCCATCTCACGCCAGCACATTCGCCTGCATAAAGAAGGCAGTAACTACTACATCACCGATCTGCGAAGCAAAAACGGCACCTGGGTACAAGGACAGCGCCTCGAAGGCACACGCCAACTCGAAGACGGCGATATCATCCAATTGGCGCTGGCAGTGAAACTGCAATTCCTCGGTTCTGGCGCGACGGCTCCACTGCCGTTTGCCATCCCGGAACAGATCGAAACGGGCGTGCCTGTCAACGGCAAGCTGCGCCTTGACCGCGAAAGCCGCCGCGTATTTGTTGGCACTATGGAGCTTGACCCGCCGCTGAGTCTGCCGCAGTATCGCCTGCTGGAACTGCTGTTCAATAACACAGGGCGCATCTGCACACGCGAAGACGTTGTGGCAACGGTATGGCCCGATGTGGTGGGTGAAGGGGTTAGTGAGCAGGCGATTGATGCGCTGGTGCGCCGCCTGCGTGACCGCTTGAACGAGGTTGACCCCGATTCACAGTATATCGTAACGGTACGGGGTCACGGCTTCAGACTTGATAATCCTGAGAGCAATTAGTGGTCGATTGAGCAATTTCCGAGTGTAATCTGAACGTGAAAGCAAAAATCCTTTATGCGCAGGGCATAAGGGATTTTTGATTGTTAGCCCAGCATCGCGGGCATCCCATGAAATTCGCCGTAACGCTGTGTGGCAATGGTGAAAGTATCCATTTCGGCGGCGGTCAGTGGTTCAAACGGCTGGAGTTCGATGACCACCGACTTTTTCTTGAACGTGCGCTTCCAACTACCGATGACCTTGCCAGCAAACACCAGCGGCGACATCGAGTAGGATGCACTATCGCTGAAACCGCGCCCACCTGTGCGCGCCTTATCAAAGGCGTCGAAGCCGACCAGAAATTCGTCAAATGTTGGTAGTAAAAATGCCTTCTCAGATGGTTCAGCAGATGGGGTTATCGATGCTGAGAACCAGTAGGTTTTGCCGTCAATGACCTCGTGAGCAAGTTGAGAGCCAACCATTTGTATTCCCGCTTTCGCATCGGCGATTGTTAACCCTGACCACCAGACAAAATCATGCACCGTAGCAGGTCCGTGTCCCGTATAGTAGCGTCGAGTCAGTTCAGCCAATGCTTCGTCACGCGGCAGAGACTTTGCGTGCGGCGCGCGTTCATTCAGCAGCGCGTAGGTGAACTGTTTCCCACGCCGCCCACCGCTGCACACAATAGCATCCAGTTCCGCGCGATGCATGATAAAGCCCAGGCGCATCGCATCTGTAACAATGCCCGACTGCGCCAGCACAACACCAAGTTCCGCGCGGGTAAGCTGCTTGCCGCCTTCTAATGCTTTGACAATAATGTCATTGCTGCGCACGAACAACGCTTCATCCAATTCCTGTTGGCGATAATAAGAAGCATTCAGGGCATTCACACGCGGCGCAGTCAACTCCAGTATCCAGCGAATATCGTCGGGTGTGACAAAATGCCACGTCGGGCGCATTATGTGTGTGCGCAGAATCCTGCCCTCGTTAAACGCCTCATCAATCGCAGCCTCTGTCGCATTTTGCATCCGCATTCCCAACGACCACTTTGCGCCTGCATATTCTTGCGACTGAACACAACCCAGCCAGGATACCACTTCTTCGGGAGTCGCAAACGGCTGCTGCGTGAGCCGCTGAGTCGCCAACCGTTGCTGAGCAATATCTGTTAAAGTCATGATGCACTCCTATTTGAGTTGAGATGGACGAGGCGAGAGATTGCTGCTGTTGGCTGATTCACAGCGCGTGAATCAGCCAACTATCTTTACTATAACCGAGATTTAGGACAGAGTGCGTCCTAATCAATGGGGGAGTACCGCTTAGCGCAGTGTGCGGAAGAACGCGCAAATGTCCTCAGCCATCGGCTCAGGATATTCCATCGCCGCGAAGTGTCCACCGTGCGGCAGTATTTCATAGCGCTGGAGATTCTTGAAGTTGCGCTCGGCAAATTCGCGCGGTGTAAGCGGGTTCATGTCCTTTGGCGGCTGCGAGAGCGATACAGGAACATCAATCCGCTGATCGGGAGCAAGCGACCCGTTAGTCCACTCCTCACGATAGCCGCGAGGATCAAAGCCTTTCACCCAGTAGAGCATGATGTTGCTGAGCAGTTCGTCTTTGGTGTACACCTTCTCAAGATTACCGTCGCAATCGCTCCAGGTGCGGAACTTCTCGATAATCCACGCCGCTAAACCAACAGGCGAGTCATTCAGCGAAAACGCCAGCATTTGCGGCTTCGTGCCTTGCAACACCGCATAAGCGCCTTCCTGGAAGCCTATCCCTTGAAGCTCCCCAAGATACTGCTGCTCGGCTTCAGATAGATTTTCATGCTGCCCCATCGTCGCGCTGAAGCCGATGTCGGTGAGGTGAATGCCGATGATGGACTCTGGATGATGCACTGCCAATAGCTGCGAGATCGGACTCCCTCCATCCCCACCCGCAGCAGCAAAGCGCTGGTAGCCAAGTTCGCGCGTCATGAGCTTCCACGATCTTTCAGCGGTTTGCTGTAGTAGATGATCCCTGACGCGGACTGTGCCGTTTATCGTAGCATCAATCCGATCAGGCACGATGACATCAAACGAATCGTTCGGGTCGCCGCCATATTTCGCGGGGTCGGTGAGCAGTGGAATCAGCTTTGTATAACGCAGGAACGAGTCGGGCCAGCCGTGAAACAGGATAATTGGGGTCGGGTTTGAACCCTTGCCACGCTCGTGGATGAAGTGGATTTCCTCGCCGTCGATGTCAGCCGCGAACCAGTTGAACTTGTTAAGCACGGCTTCCTGTTTGCGCCAGTCAAATTTGTTTGACCAGTAGTCAGCAAGTTCGCGCATGTAGGGCAGGCTTGTGCCTTGATTCCAGGCAGCATCTACGTCATCGAGCCAGCGCGTTGCCTTCAGCCGCTTCTGTAGATCGTCTAACACCGATTGCGGCACATTGATTTGATACGGTTTGATCGACATGTTTATCTCCTGGAGGTTATTGGCGAAATGGACGGAAGGACTCGCGCAGATCGTTGGCGAAGGCTTCAGGCTCTTCCCACGCCGCAAAGTGACCCGCCTGCAATTCTGAATAGCGATGCAGATTCACATTGCGCTCTGCCCATTCACGAGGCAGCGGCGCATCAAACACATTATGAGCGACAGCCGTTGGGACTTCGACGCGCTCACCGGGTTTGATAGGCGACTCTACCTGTGCGCCTGCATAGTAGCTGCGAACCGATGAGGCGATAGTCTGTGTCACCCAATAGATCATGATGTTGGTGAGCAGTTCGTCCTTACTGCGCCACTTCTCATTCTCATCACGTAACAGCACGTTTGCCCATGCTGCCCAACCCACAGGCGAGTCGTTCAATCCGAAGGCGAGGGTTTGGGGTTTTGTCATTTGAATCATGGAATAGGCTCCCTGTTTGAACCACCAATCCTGAATAAAGCCCGCGAACTCCAATTCAGGCTGAGACATGGTAGAAAAGTCTTCCTGTCCGGTGGGATAGCCGACATCGGTGAGGTGAATCGCCGTCACATGCTGAGGATACTTATACGCCAGATACTTGGTGACAATCGCGCCTACGTCGCCGCCTGCTGCCACAAATTCGTCATAACCCAGCACATCTCTCATGAGCTTGACCCACAGATCAGCAACTGCGCCTTCTGCCATCGGCTTACGATCTGAGAAGCCGAAGCCCGGAATAGAAGGTGCGATCACGTCAAAAGAGTCTTCTGGCTTACCCCCATACTTCTCTGGATCGGTGAGCATCGGGATAACCTTATGGAAACGGTAGAACGAGTCGGGCCAGCCATGCGTCAGGATAATCGGCATCGGCTTGGGACCCTTGCCGCGCTCGTGGATAAAGTGAATGCCAACACCGTCCACGTCCGCTTTGAAGTGCGCGAACTTGTTCAACTCGGCTTCGTACTTGCGCCAGTCGTACTTGTGCTGCCAATAGTCTGCGAGCTGCCTCATGTAACTGACATTTGTGCCATAGTCCCAGCCCACGCCTTCGACCTCAGCCGTCCAGCGCGTGCGCGCGAGACGTTCTTGCAAATCATCCAGAACAGCTTGTGGAACGTTGATTTGAAACGATTGTACTGCCATTTTCTTCTCCTTTTTTCACGAATGAAAGGATAATCGTAATGCAACTACTCAGGGTGGAATAAAGGCACGTATACTGTGCCCCGACAAAACCCATTACATTAAAGAGCTATTCCTTGTGCGGGATGGTGAACTCGTTTGCGCGCTGACCACTGAAGAGTTCATTGAAGCGTGGGCGAACAATAAGCGAGGAGACTGATTGAGTAACCATGAAGCGGAAAGGCAAAGCGAGTTTCAACAGCAGGCTCAATTGCATATAGTTTCTCCTATGCCAATGAAGTAGAGAGATTTATGCATCTTCTAGTATTGATAATAAGCGATGATTAGGACAGAATACGCCCTAATCAAAAGGAATTACGACCTTGTATTCTCCAACGACCCGACTTTTCACCGTGCTTGAGCTTTTACAATCACACAAACAGATGAGTGGCTCGGAGATCGCGCGACGGCTCGAAGTAGATACACGCACCGTCCGGCGTTACATCGTCATGCTGCAAGATATGGGTATCCCTGTGGAATCAGAACGTGGACCCTATGGCGCGTATCAATTGCAGCGTGGCTTCAAACTGCCGCCGCTGATGTTCACCGATGCCGAAGCTGTCGCGCTGACGCTGGGTTTGCTTACCATCCGTGAGCTTAAGTTTCCCGTGGATGTGGCTGCTGTTGAAGGCGCGCTAGCGAAGACGGAGCGTGTCATGCCTGAAAAACTGCTTCACCAGGCAAGGAGTTTACAGGAAGCGATCACGTTTAATACCTCGCTGCCGCCCGCGCTGTTCGGAAACGAATTCATTGCGATTCTCAGTTCGGCGGTCCGGCAGCGCCAACAAGTTCGCTTGCGCTATCAGTCATTTCAGGGCGATGAAACGGAACGCGCCTTTGATCCTTATGGTATCGTTTTTAACGAAGGCTACTGGTATACGGCGGGTTACTGTCACACACGTCAGGACTTGCGTACCTTCCGCCTGGATCGCATTATCGCGCTTGAGCCTCTTACACAGTCCTTTGAACGACCCGAACATTTTGATACGTTAGAGCACGTGCTCACTTCACTTGCTGTGATGACAGGCTTAGAGCAGGTCGAAGTTCTTGTGAAAACCTCGCTGGAACGTGCGCGTCAGGTCATTACTGCTGACATAGGAATAGTGGAAGAAACGGAGCAGGGAGTGATCTTTCGCCGCGCCGCTTACCAGCTTGAATGGGTTGCACATTTCCTGCTGTTCCTGGATTTTCCGGTGACGGTTCTACGCCCTCTGGAACTGCGCGAGATGCTGCGTAAGATCGCAGTGAGAGCCGATCAAATGCTTGAGGATGGAGCATAATGGGCATGAGGGGCGATGAGTCTCGCCCCTTCGGAATACTTCGCTTTACTCGGCGGTCAAGCCTATAGACAGATAGCCTTCATCTGCCTCATCCAATAAGTAACTTGTGACTACCGACTGATAGCCGGGCGCGGTCACTTGTAGACGAATGCGCGGCTCTCCGCCTTCGTCGCTGCCGGGACGGTCACTTTCGAGGCGGTACGCGCCCTGTTGATTGGTCAATAATCGACCTGTGTGCGCATCGTCGTATTCACCTGCGGCATTCGCCATCCAGAAGGTCACTTCGGCATTGGCAATCGGCAAGCAAGTGGTGGCATCGCGGACTTCGCCTAACAAAATATAGCCATCACCAACATCCCAACGTTCAGGAGCAGCAATTTCGGGTACATCTGCATCCTCAGAGACCGTTGCGGTGCAGCTTTCGACGGCGAGGGGTGCGGCGCAATCCTGCCCCATCCATTCGCCGCTTGTGATGAGCGTCATTGCCGCGTCAAGCTCACCATTATCCATAGTTGTAAAGTCAGGTTCTTCATTGCCGGTCCACAGCGAATACGCACCGGTGTGCCCATCTGGCTCCCACACCACTACAAAATATTCCCCAGCTTGAGGGATACTGACATCAAACAATGTGGAACTGTACACTCGCTCCTCAAGATCAAATTGTGTAAATGGGCGCGGCGTGATCCGTTCAGCCTCGACCAGCACCTCTGCGCCTAGACCTTCAGGAAGGTCAAAGGGCAGCGTTTCTGTTTCAGGAATCTCGAAGCCAGCCCCAACTACCGCTATTGATGGATAAAACGGTGCAAAATGCTCACCACAGACGGGTACATGCACGCTGAGTGGAAAGTTTTCGACGGGTGCGTCAAACGTATAGCTGAACGCATCTATGTCGCCAAAGGTGCCGAGTCGCCCATATAGACCTGTACTCGCTAGTGGGCTGCTGATTTGTGTCGGATCGGTTAAATCACTCCATTCGTTTTCCGGGTCTTCAATGAGCGGCATCAACTTCGCATGAGCGACACTGAATATCGTGAAGATCAACAAGAAGGTTACAAGGAATAATTTGCGCATTGGTGTGCTCCTTTAACTGAGATTTGCCCTATATACACCCCTCAGCCTGCGCAGGTTCCCTATGGTGTCACCTCTTGCAACGATTCAGCAATCTGTCGCGCTTCTTCCAGCGTCACGGTTGTTTCCAGACGATAGGTAATGCGGTCTTGCTCCCAAATCAGAACATTCATGTTCACATAGCGCGTCCAATCCGTGCTCTGATTACCTACAGTGCCGAAAAAATCATATACGTGGGCGTTGACTAGCCAGAATGCTTGCCTACCGTTTACGCTCGTGATCTCTGGTTCCCAGGGATAGTATTTGTCGGCTAATTCTTCCGATCTCAGCATGTGCAGGCTCATTTCGATTTGATCCTCAGTACCCGGTACAAGCCACGCAAGGATGATCATCGTACCGGGGTCTTCGATTACAAAGATGCGGTCCGGCGCGCCTACATCAGCCGGATAAGTAGGGAGACGAATCGGCAGCCGAAAGATCTCTTGTGCTTCCTCTAAACTTGCCACAGAATTGAGATCAAGCAGCGATAACGGCTGAGATGGCGACAAAGTGGGCGCTGGTGTCTGAGGAACAATGCGTATTGCACCCAGCCGCAAAAATTCCAGCACGCTTGCTCGAATTTCCGGCACAAACAACAACGCTATCGAAAGCAGGATCAACAGAATAGCCGCCCGCGCCATAATCCTGAGCGAATTTCGACGTTGGGGAGGGCGTAGGGTTCTTCCGACAGCGGCAGCAATATCCGGTGTCGCGGGATATGAAAAAGCCTTCGCTCGATCCTGCACGCTCATTTCCCACGCCTCGTCGTGATTTTGCTGTTCACTCATGCCTGCCGTCCTTCATATAACAGCGGGAAATCCTGGCGAATCACTTCACGAAGACGGCTCAGCGCACGGCTCAAGCGCGATTTGACGGTTCCCTGCTCCACTTTCAATATTTCGGCGGTTTCACTGACAGACAATTCCATGAAGTAACGCAAATAGATGACCTCTTGATCAATGACGTTCAACGTCTGAACGGCTTTCCATAACGTTTTTGCTTCCCATTGTTGGATACTCTCGGATTCGGCGTTTCCAGTTTCGCGGGGCGTAATGATGACGAGGCGTTGCAGTGCAGCAAAATAGCGTCCGATGGAGCGGCGACGATTGCGTGCGACATTGGCAGTAATACTTAATAACCAAGGACGAAAAGGGCGTGTGGAGTCAAAGGTCGATAAACTGCGGAAGGCGCGGATGAAGGTTTCCTGTGCTGCATCCTCGGCGTCCCCTGCATCACCGAGTAACAAGCATGCGAGTCGAAACACCGCTTCCTGATGCTGGCGCACGAGGCTTTCATAGGCTGCTGTATCACCCTGTTTTGCCTGGTAAATGAACTCCTGCTCCAAACCGACCCCCTTTTATGGTCACATCCGATATATACACCACTCGCTGTCTATCGGTTCCATTAAGGTTTACGATTTGGAGTTTTCATCACTTCAACGATAACTCAACAGCCTATAAATCATGACGACATTATCAGATGTTTATTACGGAGCTGTCTTCGTGCGAGTATCTCCTACCACATGCGCGGGAACGCCAACTACAACAGCGTAGTCTGGAACATCCTTCGTCACCACTGCCCCTGCCCCTACTAGCGCGCCACGCCCCACAGTGACACCACCGAGAATCGTCGCGTTACTGCCAATCGACGCGCCTTGTTTAATTAGAGTGGGCAGCAGCGTCCAGTCATCTCCCGTTTGCAGTTTCCCTTCATCGTTGGTAGCGCGCGGATAGCTGTCGTTAATAAACATCACGCCATGCCCAACGAATACTTCATCTTCAATACGCACGCCTTCGCATATGAATGTGTGCGACTGAATTTTGCAGCGGTTACCGATCTCAACATTACCTTGAATTTCGATGAATGGACCAATCTGGGTGTCATCACCGATGACGCAGCGATACATATTCACAAGGTCTGGATGAAAAATCCTTACATTTTTCCCTAGTACAACACTCTCAGCAACTGGCATGGAAGCTCCTCAAAACTACAAGAGTGAAACACCTATACTATTACAAAAACCATGCCAAAGATAAACGACAAAGCGTATTCGCGTCAATAGCGTTATGAATGAAAACGCAACGAGGATGAATTGTCAATGATCGATAAACTTGAGCTTGGACAGTTGCAAATTAAGTACAATTCGACATGAATCTTCATTGTATATCCATCAAAGATGTACGTCTGTCCTCGTAATTATTGTCTTACATGACTCGATGTCTATGCCGTAATATGAAGAAAGTAAAATTTCCAAAAAGTTGTAATTTTGGTAGAAATTACGCCATTTTTAGATTTAAGTACATTACGAAATAGTCCAGGTGGGTGATCTTTATTCCCCCACGTATCCCTTTTTCATGCTTCCATTGGACAACATAATAGTAGGATATAAAGGCTAGGCACTTAAGACTGAAGCTAATATATCCACATACGACATCATAAACACAGCTTCGGAAACTCCACAACACTGTTGCCCTTAAGTGCCAGCCCTCCTTCATCCCCGCCGAGTCTCTGTCGGCGGCAGTAAATGCGAAACAATTTTATAGATGTAACGAGTGCCTTGTCTCTGCTGTGCAGGAATGAGTATCTCACCCACAAGACTCCTGCCACAGTTTTATAGCAGAGTGCCGAAAGTAAGGGTTGTTCTCTACATCGAAGGTTGTAAGTCATCAGAAAGGAAAGGCGCATTGCAACCTAATTTGCGCCAAACACAATGAATCAAGTCACCCAACCTGCTATTGAATTGAGCGCTCCAAGCTACTTTATTGCCAAACGCTGTGTCGATGTCCTGGCATCAGTCCTTTTACTGGTCCTATTAGCGCCACTTTTTCTGGTGATCGCCATTCTCATTCGTATTGATTCCCCAGGCTTCCCCATCTTCAGTCAGAAGCGCGTCGGCGCGAAATACCATTTCATCAACCAGAAGTTGGTTTGGGAGATTCGTCCATTTACCGTCTACAAGTTTCGTTCGATGTACGTAAATGGCGATGTGAGCCGTCATCGTAACTTTGTCCAATCCTTCATTCGCAAAGACCATGCAGCGATGACGGCTCTCCAAGGGGAAGACATCACCGAATCTGGCATGTACAAGCTGGTCGACGATCCACGTATCACGCCCATCGGTAAATTCATCCGCAAAACCAGCCTGGATGAACTTCCACAATTGTTCAATGTTCTGCGCGGTGACATGAGCCTGGTGGGTCCGCGCCCGGAACGCCCGGAACACGTCGCTCGGCTCACCC
>CALMZT010000084.1 GCA_937870805.1 uncultured Chloroflexota bacterium | reverse complement strand
GCGCTCCCTTTATTATCCATTCACCAAATAAAACGCTACTCTGATAAATGTGTTTTTGCAGGCTAAAATTTGAGTCACCCCCTTATTAGTACCCTGCTTTGACCGCCTCCTGCTTGCGGCGCGCCTGCCACACTGCCAGCCCCCACAGCAGCAGCGCCCCGTACAGCTTCGGGTACGCCAGCAGCGCCCACCACCCCGCTGCTAACGCCGGTTGGCGATAGGCGATGGCTGTTGCAATCAGCGCCACCGCCAGCGCCAGCACGAGTTTTGACCACCGTGTCCAGCCTGCCTGCGCGACCAGGATCATGATGGGCAGCAGCAGCAGCATGTAATGGTAGTCCAGCGCCAGCGGCACGATGAGCACACTCACCATCACAAACGCGGCGAAGACGAGATCATGATGCCTGCGCTGTGCAGCGACCACGCTGGTCAATCCCATGAGTCCCAACAGGCTCCCCCACGTCAGCAGCGACGCCAGCAGCGGCGCGGCGACCAGCGGCGCCGGATTCCATTGGGCGTCGTAAGTGAAGAGATGACCAAAGAGGCTGGTGGGCGTTTGATAGGCGGTGATCGTCAGAAAGGGCTGCCCGTTGAAGTAACTCACCTCTCTGAAATAGGTTTGCCACGCCTCGATACCGACGATGGGCAGCGAGATGAGCGCGCACAATGCCGCCGTGCCGATGCCCCATGCCAGCGCTGACCAACGCCGCTGGAGGATGAGCAAGACCCACAGGAACACGCCCGCCGTTTTCAGCGCCAGCAGCAAGCCCAGCGCGATACCCAGCGCACGGTGATCGCCGCGTCGATAGCCGACCCACGCGACGACCAGCAGCACGAACATCAGGATATACGATTGTCCGAGTTCAAGGTTGACGTGCAGCGGGTTATACAGCAGGATGAGCGCGATCATGAGCAGCAGATGTGTACCGCGCACGCGCAGCTCGCGCAGCATTCGGAAGCTCGCCGCCGCGAATAAAGCGACGTTGAACGCGATCCACAGCACGCGCGATTTGGCGTAATCGAGGTCGCTGAGAGGCAGCAGGATGAGCGCGGTAATGGGGCTGTGCGGTCTGTAGATGTCGCGGTAGAGATCATCATAGCGCGCGGTTTGCTGTCCGAACCAGCCATCATCGTACAGGCGGCTGAATTCTGCGCCTTCACGCACGAGGCGCGCCGATGTATACAGCACGACGTAACCATGAGAGGTGCGCTGTGCGGCGTCAATGCTCAAACGGATAAAGTACAGCAGCAGCACCAGCACCATTCCGCAGAGGAGGAGTTGAACCGCGCGCGATAGACCCGTTAAGCGGAAACTGGACACGAAAACAACCTTTTTGCGGCGATGATTTCCTTGCCTTCGTGATGAAGCCAGTCGGGAGCGGGGGAACACACGTTGGTGCTCCCCTACTCTGCCAGCAGTTCCGCGACGACGGTGTTGAGGTCGAGCGATTTGCCGCGCATGAAGGCAATGCCGAAGTCGGTAAGGCGCGGTGCGCCATCGTCAGCCAACAGCACGTTCGCGGGTTTAATGTCACGGTGAATGATGTTGCGGCGATGGGCGCGCGTCAGCCCATCAGACAGATCAAGCGCGATTTCCAGCACACGGTTGATCGGCAACGTTTTATCGGTGCGTAAAGTATCCGCCAGTGAACCGCCGCTAACGTATTCGAGGATGATGTAATGATGACCATTTTCTTCGACGGATGCCAACGCCTTAACGATGTGAGGATGGTTCAGTTGGCGCAGCGCTTCGGCTTCACGCGCAAAGCGTGCCAGCATCTGTGAGGCCGCAACCAGCAGGTCGGGCTTGAGGTGCTTGATGGCAACGATTTCGTTGGTGTGCAGATCGATGCCGCGATAGACCGTGCCCATGCCGCCCTCGCCCAGGCGCGCCTGGATTTGATAACGCTTGCCAATGAGTTGTGCGGACATGGGGTATTCCTCATTCTACAACCGAAGGCTTGAGTGTAATGAGTTTTAGAGTGTCGTGCAACGCGCAAGCGAAGGCTCCCCCTAAGTTTGACAGGTTTTGCCCAGGTCTCTATAATTTGCTCACTAAAAGCTGTAGAGGTCCCCTGTTCAGAACTATTTAATTCATGGTAATCAGTTTTTAAGGAGATTGTTGAATGAAACTTTTACGCTCTACGTGGTTCAGGTACTTTGTACTGACTATCAGCCTACTGCTGATGGTACGCGGCAGTTATGCCGCTCAGCCTTTGACGGCTGGCGAAGCGGCGGCGCTGCAAACAACGGGTGAACCGATTGTGATCGCCATGTATCAGGAGCCGGAGTCGCTTAATCCGTATCTCTCTGTGCAAACCGTCGTCAACGTCGTCGCGACTGCCGTTTACGAGAGTTTGCTCGACATCGCTCCTGATGGCTCGTTTATCCCAGTTCTGGCTACCGAAGTGCCGTCGATTGCTAATGGCGGTCTCTCGGAGGACGGTCTGACTGTCACCTACAGACTGCGCGATGGCGTTCTGTGGTCTGACGGCGAACCCTTCACGGCGCGAGATGTGCAGTTCACCTGGGAAGCCATCATGGATGACAGCAATGCTGTCGTCAGCCGCGCGGGCTATGAAGACATCGAGAGCATTGAGACGCCCGATGACCTGACCGTCGTGATCACGTTTGCGCGGCTCTATGCCCCGGCACTGACCCTCTTCGAGTACATTCTGCCAGCGCACGGCTTCGACGGCGGCACAGCGATGACCGGTGCCGACTTCAACCGCGCGCCCTTCGGCACGGGACCCTTCTTCGTCACGGAATGGACATCGGGTGAGAGTATCGTACTGCAAGCCAACCCCAGCTACCGCGATCCGGCGAAGGTCAGCGGGTTAATCTTCCGCATCACCCCCAGCCGCGAACAGAGTGTGCTGCTGCTCCAGTCCGGCGAAGTTGAAGTCGTGTGGGACTTGATTGAGGCTTCAATTCCAGAATT
>CALMZT010000083.1 GCA_937870805.1 uncultured Chloroflexota bacterium | reverse complement strand
GTTGGAGGGTTATCTACTTCCAACAAGGGGCTTAAGCCCCTTGTTCACCCGTCAAATTAACCTTGTCGGGGTACTAGTCATTGTCAGTCATAGCGAGAATCTTCACATAGCTGCGGTAGCGCGAGTCAGGGATGTGTCCAGTTTCCACCGCTTTCTTGATCGCGCAGCCCGGCTCATGCACATGCTGACAGCCCGCGCCGAACTTGCACGTACCGACAAACGGTGCCATCTCACGGAACAGCAGTGCCAGTTCGTTGCCTTGCACGTCCCACAGCGCGAACTCGCGCATCCCCGGCGTATCGACAATCGCGCCGCCGCCTTCCAATGAAAACATTTCCAGATGCGTCGTCGTGTGTCGCCCTTCGCCCGTGCGCTTGTTGACCTCGTTGACGCGCAAGCCCAACTCCGGCTGCGTGGCATTCAGCAGCGTCGTCTTGCCGACGCCCGACAGACCGACAAACGCTGACATACGCCCCGTAATCGCCTCGCGGAACTCATCGACGCCAACGCCTTCCACCGCGCTGGTCACGATCACGCGATAATCAATCGAGCGATAGTCATCAATCGCCTGCTGCACGTAATCCTTCATCTTCTGGTCGGCTTTGGTGATGACCACAACCGCTGGAATATCGGCGGCTTCTGCCATCGCCAGGAAACGATCCAGCATCACCAGATCAGGAACAGGTTTGGCAGCGGCAACGACAGCGATCACCTGATCGACATTGGCGACGACGACTTGCTTCAGCTTGCGTTGGTCGGGTGACAGCCGCATCAGCGCATTACGGCGTGGCAGCACTTCCATAATCATGTTCGAGCGCACATCTGCACTGCCGCCGTCGTTGATGCCTTCGACAAAGCGCACTTCGTCGCCAATCGCTACCGGGTCTACCGTTTTGATTTCCGCGACCTCGTAGACCTTGAAATACGGCAGCGACTTCGGGTCACGCGGCGGCAGCATCAACACTTTGCGCAGCTTGCTCGAAATCGAACAGACAACGCTGCGCCCGTTTACATTGACAAAATAGGTTCCCAGAGATTTTTTATAGACGATTCCCTGATTCGTCGTTTCGGTGTTCACAGACAAGGTGAGCATTCCTTATGGTGATTTGACAGCGCGCGGAATCAAAACAGCGCGCGGAGAACACGCACCTATACTGGCTAACTTGTCAGCGTCAAAAAGGGGCGACGTTTAGCGGAAGGCAGGCGCGCAAGCGGAAACGATGTGTATGCGACTTTCAACAACCATTGCGTGCCTCCTTGAACAAAATGCGGATAAGTACCTTCAGCGTATCATACATTGCTGTGGTTCGCAATGCCTCGACAACATAGTAGGGCGATTGCATATCAAAGCTTAACAATCGAAACTGAACCGCTATGACCGTTAAACCCATAAAGTTATGACCAGATTTCCTAAAATCTACCAGCATTGCTTGAAGAAATCTGCCGATAATTCATCAACTGTGCTATGGATTGGGTTCTCAAGAGTTCAATTAAGACCCGTTCTGATGTTAAGAAAGCATATGCGTTTGCCCTAACAACATAACCCGATGCCTTTTTCAGCGAACCGTTACTTCTTTCCCTCATGCGCCTGCCACCTGCCGTTGCCGCGCCATTCGTCAGTCGAGTGGGTGGGCGTGTGCAAATCTGCTCACATCCGATTTTATTAATCTCTCTCTATGGGAGAATCAAGCGCTCAACACACGTAAATCCTGTCCACGAAGTCAACGAGTTTCGATATAAGTCAATCATTTCTGTCGTCACATCATTAAAATAGATTCCATTGAGAATCAAGTTATCTATTGAACCCGATTCGGTAATCACAACCGATAGAACCCTCGCCTGCTCTTCTAGACACACGGTTGCATAAGATCCGTTTAAAGTTTCCTCCGCGCCCACATCACCTATGTTAAAAATTAACCCTTGCTCTGGATAGTAAACCTCTAGAACTGACCACATTCGTGGAGCAAACGGGCTATCAATATTCTGAACCACGTTCAATCTTATATGATCGGGTGCTCCCAAGTGATTGACACCATCCCCTAAAGTGATGTTCGTGCGCTGAATTCTAACAACAAATAAGTGACCATTTCTTGTGTTAGCCTGAACACTATATTCTGCCAATCCTGTTGAACGCCCAGCCCCGTAGGCAACGCGATTCGTCAATTGGCTGGTGCCATAGTCATAAAACAAATCACTGCTGAGAAAGGTTTCCAGCTCAACTGCCGTCGTTTCGCCCACTCGTAATCCCTGCCAACAGGGGAGCATACATTCAGGATTCGAGAAAAGCTGAGGATCAGGGGGAAAGAGATTTCCAATAATCCTCGGAAAAAATAAGTACAGCACGAAGCCACCGCAGACAACAAGGGGTATACTGAAGCTAAGCATCGACCATCGTTTTTTCATAATTAGTCCTAAGCTAATGGCTAATCGCTACTTGCTTCCCTTCCCCCACGCGCCCGCTACCTGCCGCAAAATCCCTAAGCTAGACTTTGCACATCTCAACAATCATATTTTCAGAGACTTTTCGGTGAGTTCAAACAACAGGATGATTTTTCAAATATCTTGAGATCATGCCAATATTCGAAAAGTCTGACAGGTTTTGATTGATTTCTCTCACCGAGACACCTTAAGCAAAGATTGTCATGTGCAAAGTCGAGCTAAGGTGTGTCACGGATTCTGCGTGCGCGCCGCATAGAACAGCCGGAACTCGCGGTTTGGCGGCAGCGGGTAAGGGCTGCGCTGCGCTGAACTGACAGTGAAATAGCGCTGCACCAGCGCTTGCGATCTGTCATCGTCAGGCAGCAGGAAAAAGGCGTGATCTGCGCCGCGCGGCAAACTCTCTATATACGCTGCGTTGAAGTCTTGTCTTGAAACCACGTCAATCGGCACGTCATCGCGATAGAACCACAGCACCGCCCGCGCATAAGCATGATAAGTGACGGGATCAGCGACGATGTGGACTTGCGTGCCCGGCGGAAAATTGACCGAACGAAACGCCGCATCCTGACTGTCTGCATACAACCGTGATTGATCGTTGTACAGTGGGAGATGCACAGCGAAGTAGTAAACCGTTTGCGCAGTGGCGATGATGACAACTGTCAACACCAACGCATAGCGTGTCCATGTTTCGCGACGCAGCACCATTCGCAAGCCGCTATACAGCCCTAAGCCAGCCAGCAGCGCCAGCGCCGGGAAGACCACGACGTAGCGCGCTGAGACGAAGGGCTGCGACAGGAGCGCATTGCCACCCGCCGTCACGCCAAGCCACAATATCAACAGCAGCCCGCCGTAATCCAGCCGCAGCGCGCGCCACGCCGCATACACCAGCCCAATCAGGAAAGGCGCAGCGACGTAAACCAGCAGGAAAGGGGTACTGCCGAGATAAAAGTAACTCGACTCTGGGTTTTGAATATAAATCTGGAACGTCGCCCACATACGCTGTACGAGGTCGGTCAGCACCAGCGACACTCCAGCCCCCTCCTGATTGTAACGCTCCGAAAAAGGCTGTCCTTGTGAAAGCGATACGATATAAACGGGCGCAGCGACGAGGAACGCGACCCACAGCATCCACAGCGCACCATTGGCTCTGCCCTGTCGATCATCGCCGCGCAGCCATAACAGCAGGACACACGCCACCAGCCACGCCAGCATCAGCGGTGGGAAGACCAGCCGTCCGCCGTCGTAAAAATACTGCGTTAAGCCCAGCGCTGCGCCCGCCAGCGTATTCGTTACCACGGTCAAACTGTTCGAGATCCGCGTCAGCGCGAGATAGCCCCCGAGCCGCTGCGTAAGCGTTGGCCGCAGGCGCGCGCTATTGATCGAAGACATTGAGTACCCACTCGTATTCGCGCTGGATCGAATCGGTCAGATCGAGCTTGAGCGCTGGCGGCAGCACGTCCCAGGTGTACGTTTCGATCTCCAGGTGCCGGCAGAAACGCCGTTCGCGCAGCAGATCGAAAACCTGCACGATGTCGCGCTGGGTGGAGCCGAACGCGCCGTAATGCTGTATGAAAATCGGGACGTGGAAATGGATGCGCCA
>CALMZT010000082.1 GCA_937870805.1 uncultured Chloroflexota bacterium | reverse complement strand
CAAAAAAAACGTAGCTGTGTTATCCCCTGTTAATCGGAGACACAGCTTATCTGGCATATACTGCTAACACAGCAGGCACAAGATCAAATGAGTTCACAGCGTAAGGCGTATCTGCCTGCACGACCATCATTGTCGATCTTCCACCATCCAGATTTAGCGCACTGACGATTTCCATATCCGTTGTCAGGAGGTACGCCGCCAGATCGGCAAGGCGTTGCCCAAGCAGCGGCGTCGCTATCAGCAGAATGCGTCCCTGCGCATCTTGCGCGATGACCGTTCGCCGTGTGGGACGATCTCCCCGCGTCGTCGTATAAGCCTGTGCATTCTCGAACACCAGCATCGGGAATGCCTGCACCGCCTGCTCAAACACTTCCCCTTGATAGGGCGTCTCAATATTGGAGGTTAGACTCGGCTGTCCATCCTGTATCGCAAACGTCCCCCCGCGATCCGTATACGATGTGCCGTAAACCACACTATCCGCCACCAGCAAGCCGAGAATGTAATATTGACGGTCAAAGAAGTTCGTGTTCACAAAAGCAGCCGCGTCAGGCAGTTCATTGCGCCAGCCTGACGTATTCAATGGCTCACCCGGATGATAATGGACACGGAAGGTGTACAGTGCTGGATCAATCCGCAGCACCAGCAGTTGCCCGATAACATTGCCTTCCGGTACGTAAATTCGCATTTCCAAACCCGGCATAATCGTTTGCCACGTTTCTACAAGCGCTTCATTCGTTGGCGTTGCCGTTGCAGTGGGCGGCATCGGGGTCTCCGTCGCAGAGACGGCAAGCGTACAGCCAAGCACAATAGTCATCAACCCCAACAGCACAATACAGTAAATCAGCGTTCGAGTAAATTCCGTCACCACTCAAAATTCCTCAATCCAATCTTGAACCGCTTTTCAGATCATGTTATACTTTAATTCGTCATCAGTAAACGGGCGCATAGCTCAGCTGGTTAGAGCGCACGGTTCACATCCGTGAGGTCTGGGGTTCGAGTCCCTATGCGCCCATACGTGTACAAAGCGCCAACTTTTAAGTAAATTGGCGTTTTTGTTTTCTATCCTAAGACAGTGCTCGGCTAGCGATGATATGATCTGGCAATACCCTAATTTGAAAGAGTGTTCAGGTTTCTCTCAAGTTGTTGTTCAAATGCCACCGGACTGAGGTAGCCG
>CALMZT010000081.1 GCA_937870805.1 uncultured Chloroflexota bacterium | reverse complement strand
TCCGGCGTGCCGTGTGAGGGCTGTGCAAGTTGAACATGGAAAGGTATCCCGTCCTTGTGAACCGTGACGTGTTCCTGCCATCGATGCGCAACTGTGCCACGTTAAAAGCACATACGAGCCTCATATCAATCAGTCGATTGCCACAACTCAACTCGCTGCCCAGCTCAGCACGACCAGCCGCCATCGAAAGAGATGCAGCCACGCGCTGCTATCTGTTCCCTGATAAACCAGGCACGTTGCGGAAGTTTAGGCAGCTTCTGGCCGGGGAAATCTCCAGCTTCGGTGGTGGAACGGAGCATCAAGATGTGTGATCGAAGTACCCCTGCAGGTCCGCGACGAGGTGGGTCGGCGCGTTGTTGTCCTGCCGCAGCACAATATCGGCAAGGCGATTGAACACGTCTACTTCGGGGTTATTGCGCTTGAGAATGAGCAGACCGGGGAAAATCTCAAGCGCATAATAACCTACACCATCTGTATAACGGAAGACGATGCGCGTACCTGCTGACTGTGGGTCGAGATTCACCAAAAAGCTAATGACGACATCGGCGGCATTCTGGTCAAGCCATTCCGGCGTGGCACGCCCCATGACGACCAGCGGCTGCGTCAGTCGGGCTTGCGCGCGCAGTACACTTTGTCCGCCTTCGTTGACGATCTGCCAGGCAGCAGCGTCGTAATCCCAATTTCCCAGAGGATCGTCACCCTCAAAGTCTCCCACATAGGGCATCCGTCCCGGCGGCACAGGCGTCGGCGAGGGGATAGAGGTCGGTGTTGGCGTTGATGTGTTCGTGGACGTTGGGGTGAGTGTCGGTGATGCAGTGATCGTCGCTGTTGGCGTATCCGTCGCTGTGTTAGTCGGCGTCAACGTCGCCGTATCCGTAGGCTTAGGAGTGTCGGTTGCTGTGTTGGTCGGTGTGAGCGTATCCGTTGGCGTGCTGGTCGCCGTTGGTGTTGACGAAGGCGTACTGGTCGCGGTTGGTGTATTGGTCGCGGTTGGCGTGTTGGTTGCGGTGTCCGTCGGCGTCAGCGTCGGCGCGGCGGCAACGCGAATCACGCCGGGATTACCGAAGGTGTTGATGAGCGAACTTGAAATCGGCACCCAACCACGCCGACCATCGGGTAGCAGCACTTGATACCACGCGCCATCTTCGCTGACGCCGATGATGTCCAGCATTTCTCCCTGCTCAAGCGTCGTCACCTCCGGGAATTCTGCTCCCGGACCTAAGCGCGCGGTGATGTTTCGCCGTGCCTGAATCACCGGAGTCGCTGGCGTTGAGGTGTCGGTTGCCGTCGGTGTAAATGTGTCCGTCGGTGTCAAAGTCGGTGTCGGTGTTGAGGTAGGTGTATTAGTCGCTGTTGGCGTATTCGTGGGCGTGAAGGTGCGCGTTGGGGTACGGGTAGGCGTAAGGGTGCGCGTGGGTGTCCTTGTGTCGCTTGGCGTCGCTGTATCCGTTGCTTTAGGTTCATCCGTCGGTGTGCGTGTATCCGTAGCGCTCGGCGCGGCAGTATCCGATGGCTCAACCGCTGCTGTTTCCTCAGGAGTCTCGGTGTCAGTCGCTTCTTCTGTAATTTGCGCCACCGCAAGGGATGTGTTGGTCGGTACGTTTGCTACAGCCGTATCGCTTGCTTCAGGCGTTTGAGTAGCAGATGGCGGCGGTGGCTGGCGACTCAACAGCAGAAACGCGGCAAACACCAGCAGCGCGATTCCGGAAATAATCGCAATCGGTGCCCAGGTTGGACGCGCTGAAGTCGGTGTCGGTGACGTGGGGGCAGAGGGTAGAGTGGGCGCGGTGGGTGGCGCAGCGCCCACCCCTCCCGTAGTGACTTGCACGGTGCGGTTGCCTTCACCTGTCGAAGGTATCTTTTCGGTTTTGCTGTCTTCCACCAAGCCCACACCGCTTTTGCGCTGTGCCTCAAACGACGCCATTGTCGCTTCAATTTCATCTTTGCGGGATTCACGCGCTTTTTGCAGATTTTCGATACTTTCCTGTGCGGCTTTGCGCAACACAACAGGCGTGCGTGTCCCCGAAGTGACACTGCTGGCAACCTCGCCTAAAGCATCTGCCATCTCTGTCGCTGTCGAGAAACGATCTCCTGCTTCCTTTGCCATCGCCTGCTGGATGATTTCGTCCACAGCAGAGGGCAGCGCTGAGTTCATCGCCACTGCCGACGGGACAGGATTATTCAGGTGCTTGAGGATGACACCCATCGGAGTTTCAGCCGTGTAAGGCATTTGACCTGTGAGCATCTGGAACAGCATCACGCCCAGCGCATAGATGTCCGTGCGATGGTCAACGTCTATGCCCATGCCCTGTTCAGGCGACATATAACCGGGCGTACCGACGGCAAAGCCCGTTTGGGTCAGCCCTTCGCCTTTTTCGCCAATCCGTGCGATACCAAAGTCCATCAGGAAAGCATTGCCTTCCTGATCGACAAGAATATTGCTCGGTTTGATGTCACGATGAATGACGCCGAGTCGGTGAGCGTAATCCAGCGCCGCCCCGATCTGGCGCATGACGTGAAGCGCTTCGTTGATGGGCAGCGCGCCCTTGTCTAAAACATCTTTGAGCGTGCCACTTTCCAGGTAGCGCATGACAATGTAGGGCGGGTCGCTCAGGGCATTGTAATCATAGACAGGCAGCAGATGAGGGTGTTCCAGTTTAGTAACTAAGCGCGCCTCGCGCTGGAAACGTTCGAGTGATTTGGCATCACTGGCAAACGCGCGGTGGATAATTTTGATGGCGACATGACGGTCAGTAGTGGGATGATAGGCACGGAATACCGTCGCCATACCTCCTTGACCGATTTCTTCGATAATTTCATATTGCCCGAGGCGCGTACCGATCATGCGCTTGCCTTAATGAAGATTGATCCAATAGTAGAGGCGCAGATTATAGACGATTTATTTTCGTTTTGCTGTAAGCGAAGTCAGCAAAAGGAGAAGATGTTTGCATTTTGTCATTCTAAGAGAGAAACAAAAAGGCGTGGAACGGATGGGGTTCGACGACTGGGTGTGGTTGAGGAACAAAAAGCAGCAAAAAACAAGGGAGAGAGGGGAAGGAAAGGGGTCGGTTGGCAATGGCTTACGCTCCCACGCCGTCACCAGCGCAGTACCCTCAGCGCTCGTGAGCTTAACGACCGGGTTCGGGATGGGACCGGGTGTACCCTCACGGCTCTAATCACCAACACACTTCCCCTTGTTCCACACTCTGCCTTGTCTTTTGCTTTGTGGCAGTGGAGGTTGTTTTGCGAATAGACAGCGGCATTGTTGTTGCTCAATGCTTCGGGGATTTTGTTGTATTGCTTTTCTTTTGGCAAGGAAGGATGCCTCCCTGGAGCACACGGCGGATTGCAACACGCCACTCAGCCCTCGACCCTTAGTAGCGCTTGGCTGCACGGGTCACCCCGCTTCCACCTGCGCCCTATCCAACTGGTCGTCTCCCAGCGGTCTTACTCGTCTTCACGATGAGGGGTCTCGTCTTGGGGTCGGCTTCCCACTTAGATGCTTTCAGCGGTTATCCGCTCCCGAGTTCGCTATCCGGCGCTGCCGTTGGCACGACAACCGGCACACGAGCGCTCGGTCCAGCTCGGTCCTCTCGTACTAGAGCCAGCTCCCCGCAAACCCCTAACGCCCACAGCGGATAGAGACCGACCTGTCTCACGACGGTCTGAACCCAGCTCACGTACCGCTTTAATGGGCGAACAGCCCAACCCTTGGGACCTGATCCAGCCCCAGGATGCGATGAGCCGACATCGAGGTGCCAAACCTTGCCGTCGATGTGAACTCTTGGGCAAGATCAGCCTGTTATCCCCGGGGTAGCTTTTATCCGATAAGCTACGGCCTTTCCACTCAGCGCCGTAGGATCACTAAGTCCGACTTTCGTCTCTGCTCGACCGGTCCGTCTTGCAGTCAAGCGGGCTTGTGCCTTTACACTCTGCGGCTGGTTTCCATTCAGCCTGAGCCCACCTTTGAGCGCCTCCGTTAGCCTTTCGGAGGCGACCGCCCCAGTCAAACTGCCCACCTGCCACGGTCCCGCCTCTCGGCGGTTAGGGCCATTACTCTGCCAGGCTGGTATTTCACCAATGGCTCCAGCGACGCTGGCGCGCCGCCTTCAAAGCCTCCCAGCTATCCTACACAAGCACAGTCCTAGCGCAATGGCAGGCTACAGTAAAGCTCCACGGGGTCTTTTTGTCCAGCTGCGGGTAACGCGCATCTTCACGCGTCCTTCAATTTCACCGGGCTCTTCGTTGAGACAGTGCTCCACTTCATTACGCCTTTCGTGCGGGTCGGAACTTACCCGACAAGGAATTTCGCTACCTTAGGACCGTTATAGTTACGGCCGCCGTTCACCGGGGCTTCAATTCGGAGCGTCAACCCCTCCTTTTAACCTTCCGGCACTGGGCAGGCGTCAGCCCGTATACGTCCGCTTGCGCGTTTGCACAGACCTGTGTTTTTGTTAAACAGTTGGCAGAGCCTATTCACTGCGGCTCACGTTTCCATGAGCGCCTCTTCTCCCGAAGTTACGAGGCCATTTTGCCTAATTCCTTAACGAAGATTCTCCCGTGCGCCTTGGTCTACTCGACCCATCCACCGGTGTCGGTTTGCGGTACAGGCGACCGGCTTCATCGAGCGTGCGGCTTTTCTTGCCCCAAAGTCCAGTCACTTCTGGGATTGCTCCCCGGCATCACGGCCATGAACCGCTTGCCACCGCAATCCACTCAGCGGCTGACCTTTCCTCAGAGAACCCCACCCTCTCCACCTCTCGGTACCGGAATGTTGACCGGTTGTCCATCACCTGCGCTTTTCAGCCTCGGCTTAGGCCTGACTCACCCGACGCGGACTGACCTTCCGTCGGAACCCTTAGATGTACGGCGCGTCTGGTTCGCACAGACGTTACGCTACTCATGCCAGCATTCTCACTCCTGCACGCTCCAACGTCTCTTGCCGAGACGCCTTCGCCGCCCGCAGGACGCTCTCCTACCATAAGCAAATTTGCATTTGCCTATTCCAGACTTCGGTGGCGGGCTTCAGCCCCGTTACATTTTCCGCGCGCGGGCGTTCGACCAGTGAGCTGTTACGCACTCTTTAAAGGGTGGCTGCTTCTAAGCCAACCTCCTGGCTGTCTGCACACCCGCACCTCGTTTCCCACTTAGCCAGCACTTTAGGACCTTAGTCGTGGATCTGGGCTCTTTCCCTCTCGACGCGACAACTCATCTCACCGCGCCCGACTGCCGTGCATAGCCTAGCGGCATTCAGAGTTTGGTTGGGTTCGGTAAGCATGATGCCCCCTAGCCCATCCAGTGCTTTACCTCCGCTAGCTTTTAACCACGACGCTAACCCTCAAGTTATTTCGGAGAGAACAAGCTATCTCCAGGTTCGTTTGGCATTTCACCCCTACCCACAAGTCCTCCGCTACTTTTGCAACAGTAGTCAGTTCGGGCTTCCCGTCCGTGTTACCGGACTTTCACCCTGCTCATGGGTAGCTCACCTGGTTTCGTGTCTAATGTGACCGACTTCATTGCGCCCTCTTCAGACTCGCTTTCGCTGCGCCACGGGCTGTCCCTGCCTTCGGCTGCCACTCACATTAACTCGCTGGCTCATGCTCCAAAAGGCACGCCGTCAGAAGCCATCTCAAGGATCGCTTCCTCCGACCGGTTGTAAGCATGCAGTTTCAGATTCTGTTTCACTCCCCTCGCCGGGGTTCTTTTCACCTTTCCCTCACGGTACTGGTGCGCTATCGGTCATCTCGTGTGTTTAGCGTTGGGAGGCGGACCTCCCGGTTTCCCACCGGGTTAGCGTGCCCTGTGGTACTCAGGATCCTGCCCACACGTTCAGCCTGACGCCTACGAGGCTCTCACTCCCTCTGGCAGATTTTCCCAAATCTTTCGGCTTCACCAAACGTGCTGCTGGCAGTCCTACAACCCCAGATGGCGAACCATCTGGTTTGCGCTGTTCCGCGTTCGCTCGCCACTACTAGCGGAATATTCTCTGCTCCTCGAGGTACTGAGATGTTTCAGTTCCCCCGGTGCCCCACCTCTCGCGAGGTTGACACGGCATGACCCGTGTCGGGTTTCCCCATTCGGACATCTCCGGCTGCTTGCGGCTGCACACGCCTGACCGGAGCGTTTCGTCGTGTACCACGTCCTTCGTCGGCACGAGACGCCCAGGCATCCCCTGCATGCCCTTCTTTGCTGTGTGTCGTCTGCGCTCCTCCGGTGTTCCAAGGAGGCATGCTTTCTTGCTTTTCAATCGTTCCCGGTACGCTCACTGTTTCCCAACACTGAGCCTACATCGCTGTCTATTCGCTTGTTAACCTGCGCCCACATCGTCAGATGTGGCGGCGTCTTTACCAGAGACGCAAAAACCCTGCACGCTCAGCGCTTTTGTTTGCGCTTAACGGCAGGGAAGTGGCACGGAAAGAGGGGACTATTCCCCGGTCATGGGATTGTGTTGCTGACTTTTGCCATGTTTTATCCAGCTTGGCGGCTGTTTGTTTTGTTGCTGTTGGCGAAGTTGGCTTGCGCTGATCCGCCTTGTCATGCCGCTTGCGCTGGCTTGACGTGTTCTAGAAAGGAGGTGATCCAGCCGCAGCTTCCGCTACTGCTACCTTGTTACGACTTCGTCCCAGTCACCTGCCCTGCCTTCAGCGGTTGCTCCCTTGCGGTTGGCTCCCCGATTTCAGGCGTGACAAGCTCCCATGACGTGACGGGCGGTGTGTACAAGGCCCGGGAACGTATTCACCGCACTATGGCTGACGCGCGGTTACT
>CALMZT010000080.1 GCA_937870805.1 uncultured Chloroflexota bacterium | reverse complement strand
GGCTTGAAAGCCGTGATTGATGACCCGGCGCGCGCTGATCGTTTGGGCAACGCCGCGCACAAGCTGGTGGTTGCTGAGTACACGTGGCGCGAACACACACGCAAAATCATCGAAGCATTGAAAGAAATCGTGGAGCAGCAGAAGGCGACGGTTTAGTACAAGTTATCAGTTTTCAGTAAAAGTACCGCCAGACACTAAAGTGTCCGGCTGCCGAAGTACCACGTCCAATAAATTGGACAGGTAAATGCCATAACGTAAGCCATCTTTTGAGCACTGTCCCTTAAGAGGGCTGTCGAAAAACGAAACCCCAATCCCTGTTCACTGAGAACTGATTACTGTAAACTGATAACTCACTGACGTGACGCACCGTGAACCTGTGAACAAGGGGTTTAAACCCCTTGTTCGAGCTAAGCCTGCGTAACATCAGTAACTCATTCTTGAATCCCTTTCATCAGAGAAACCCATGAAACAAGTCTTCATTAAACAAGGACAAGCGGTTGTCGAAGAAATTCCCGCGCCGGGTGTCGAGCCGGGTACGGTATTGATTCGCGTCCATCATTCCTGCATTTCGATTGGCACGGAGATGAGCGGCATTCGCAGCACGGCGGATCCGATCTGGATGCGCGCGCTGAAAGACCCGCGCAAGGTGCTCAAAGCGGTGCGTATGGTGGCGGACAGGGGGCTAGATCACACGCGCAGCGTCGTGGAAGGCGCGATGATCGCGGGCACGCCGACAGGTTACACGGCGGCGGGCGTCGTGCTGGAAGTTGCGGCTGATGTGCAGGGTGTGCAGCCCGGTGATCGCGTGGCGTGTGCGGGCGCGCAGTTTGCACATCATGCTGAAGTCGTGCGCGTGCCTGTCAACCTCGTCGTGGGCATTCCCGAAAATGTCGATACGGCGGCGGCAAGTTCTGTCGCGTTGGGCGCGATTGCCATGCAGGGGATACGGCGCGCGTCACCAACACTGGGTGAAACGTTTGTCGTCATCGGCTTGGGCTTTCTCGGTCAACTGACGGTGCAAATGCTGAAGGCGAACGGCTGCCGTGTGATCGCTACCGATTTAGCGCGTGATCGTGTGGCGCTGGCGAAACAATTGGGTGCGGATGCCGCTGTGCATCCCGACGACGGCGACACGATTGAGCAAGTCGTGCGCGTGACCGATGGCATCGGTGCGGACGGCGTGATTATCACGGCGGCAACACCTTCGGATGCGGTGATTTCGACGGCGTTCAGGATGTGCCGCCGCAAGGGGCGTGTCGTGCTGGTGGGCGATGTCGGTTTGCATCTCAATCGCGCGGATTTTTATAACAAGGAGCTGGACTTTTTCATTTCCACATCCTACGGTCCGGGGCGCTACGATAACCGCTACGAAGAACAGGGCTACGACTATCCCGCCGCCTACGTGCGCTGGACGGAAAACCGCAACATGAGCGAATATCTGCGCATGTTGTCGGAGGGCAAGGTCGATCTCAAACCCTTGAACATGAGCGTGTTCCCTGTCGAAAAAGCGACGGAGGCTTACGAAGCGCTCAAGGGTGAAGCGCGTCCGCTGATGGTCGTGCTGCAATACCCGACGACGGGAGCTGTGTCGCGTGTGGTACTCAATCCCAAAGGCGCGGCGGCGGGCGAAGGGCGTGTGCGGCTGGCGGTTGTCGGCGCGGGCGACTTTGCGAAAGGGATGCACCTGCCGAACCTCAAGGCGTCTGAGCGTTATCATCTGGCGGCGGTCATGTCGCGCACCGGACACAACGCGGCGATGGTGGCGAAATCGTTTAATGTGCCGTTAGCAACGACTGATTATGCGGAAGTGCTGAACAATCCCAACATCGACGCTGTGTTGATCTCCACGCGCCACAATCTGCACGCGAGTATGACAATGGATGCGCTGAAAGCAGGCAAACACGTCCTCGTGGAAAAGCCACTGGCGCTGACCAAAGATGAAGTGCGCGACATTGAAGAGTTGTACTTCCACAACGGGGGCAAACAACTGCCGCAGGTGCTGACAGGCTTCAACCGCCGCTTCTCGCCGCATATGACGAAGCTGCGCGAACTGACGCGCGAACGCACCAACCCAATGATTCTCAACTATCGCATGAACGCGGGCTACATTCCGCTGACACACTGGACACACAGCGGGGAAGGCGGCGGGCGCAATCTTGGTGAGGCGTGCCACATTTACGACCTGTTCACGTATCTCAGTGACAGCAAAATCACCAACGTCCACGCGCAGCACATCAAACCGAAAACGGGCTACTACAGCGCGCAGGATAACTTTGTCGCCACGATTGCTTTTGAAGACGGATCGGTGGCGACGCTGACGTACACGGCGCTTGGCGCGAGGGAATACCCCAAAGAGCAGATGGATGTGTTCAGCGACGGCAAGGTGTACGTGATGAACGATTACAAGCGTTTGGAAGTGGTGGGCGCGAAAGTGCCTGTGCTGGAAACGCCGCTGCAAGACAAGGGGCACAAAACGGAAATCGAAACCTTCGCGCGTTCCATTCGAGAGGGCGGAGAGTGGGCAATCCCACTTTGGCAGCAGATTCAAGCGACGGATATTGCGCTGCAAGTCGAAAGTTATCTGACCGTACCTGAGGCGTGATGCACGTTCAAAATTGTGGCATAATGTGAGCAGCAGAGAAAGGTCGTCTATGGTCGCTATTCGAATCAAAACGGTGATCGGCAAAGATCGCAAGCTCGTCGTTCAACTGCCTGATGAGATTCCGCCCGGCAGCGTGGTGAGTGAGCCGTTATGTTCGTTCCGTCTATCAAGCGAAAAACTGTTTTTCTGCCTCAAGCTAAAGGTTCGCGTCGCGTCGCAGCGGGTTCAAAACCCGCCGCTAGTATCTATCTGTAAACCTCTGAAGAGGTTCGATGATTGGAGCACTGCCTGAGAACAACCCTTTATGCCCTTTAACTAATGGACAAATCAGAATAAATGCTAACAATCTGTTTCGGCAATGGGCTTAAGCCCATTGTTAGCAATCTAACT
>CALMZT010000079.1 GCA_937870805.1 uncultured Chloroflexota bacterium | reverse complement strand
CGTACATCTCTCCTTATGTGTTCATCAGAAATAAAAAGATACGGTATTGAATGTCAAGCAGAGACTTGGGCAAGCGCTGAAGGTTGCCCATAACTCGGTTCAAAGAGCTGCTGTTTCGTGACCAACGCCCAGGCGATATGCAGCAGCTTACGCGCAGCCGCGCACAGTGCCACCTTTTTGGGCTTGCCTCGTGCGACTAAGCGCCGATAGAACCTGCCGATGGTAGGGTTGAACCGAATGGCTGGAACGGTTGCCAGATAAAGTGCTTGCCGCAAACGTTGATGCCCGCCCCGACCAATGGACTGGTTGGAGTGCAACGAGGTGCCAGACTGACGAGTATGAGGAGCTAGCCCTGCAAAAGCGACCGCTTCTTCCGGGGCTTGACAGGCCATGAAGTTAAGGGTGGCAGTCAAAATCCATGCAGCGGTGTTAGCACCGATACCGGGAATGCTTTGTAAATAGATCGCCGATGCCGTCCAATCGTGGTCTGAATTTAACAGCACGTCGATTTCAGCATCCAACTGCTTGATCTGATCGGTGAGGTGCTGAATGTGGGCTTCTAAGCGCTGCTGGATACTACTGACGATAGTGGCTTGATGAGTTAAGGCATGAAGGCGATTACGCTCCTGGATACGCATGGCCACCAAGTCATCCCGATAGGTCAAGCGCTGCTGTAATTCATGGTAGATGGCTGGTGGGGGCGTCCAAATAGCGGGCTTCATCACCATCCCTAAATGGGTCAGCAAACGTGCGTCAATTGCATCGGTTTTGGTCTGTTGTAACTGCATTCGGGCGAAATAACGTGAGCGAATGGGATTAATTACACTCAACACGAAACCCGCTTGATGCAGATACAGCGCCATCCGCATCCAGTAGCTTCCCGTCGCTTCCATCACCACCAGACAGGTTTGTGGCTCTACTGCTAGTGTCCGCAGCTTGTCAACCAGCCCCTGCCAGGCTTCTGGATTTTGCTTGAGGGTTATCGGTGAACCGATATCCTCTGGCTGCGTCCCCCACGCCACTGTCGCTGTTTTTGCGGAGATGTCCACACCGACGAATAAAGTATAATCCGACATACGGCTTCCTTTCTCTCATGACTGGAACATGCCGAGGGGCAGGCACACCCTTCTCTTATCGATTCGTAGTCGTGAGCTACTGGATACGGTTCAGGGTTGGTCTGTCCCGTCCGCTTTGGGGAAGTCTCTTTTTAACGTGGTCGGTGCCACTTGCGCCTCGCTCTTTCTCTCCAAAACGGTCGGCAACTCCACTTTACAGGGAGTTGTACCTGCAAACAAAAACGAGTACCAAGTACTCGCTTTGTTCAACCCTCGGCTGATCTAATATATAAGCGCCCGGTGGAATGAGGCGCTGTCTTACGTCGTCCAGCGAATGAGCATTCGCAGTGTCTGGGCATCCGTCGGGGCTTGATCCACTCGCTCTAACATGGTGTGGATCATCATCCGTACACGGTCATAGAGCTGGTACTGCTCATCTTCATAGGGCAGCACCCATGTCCCGGATGGAATCAGCGTCGCACTGCGTCCGTCCCTACTGCATTGATATTGAATAGGCAGTTCAAAGGGGACATCGCGCTCTGGCTTCCATCCTGTCAATTGCACCAGCGGCAAAAAGCGTTCGTCAGCGGGCAACGTCCAATCCGCACGCAGGATGCCGTCGGGATGCTGTGCCAGATAGAGGCGTTTTACCGACAGTCCTGTATTCGCATCACCAAACGGCAGGCGCGTCACCTTCACGAGCAGAATGGGTTTCCAATCACGCTGAGTGCAGTCGTCGTTCATGCGATTCTCCTTTTGTGGTCGCGCACGGCGATGAGTGTACTTTCCGGCAATAATTCCGGTTTGACATCACTCAACCAGAAATCCTGGCGGAAGCTGTAACCTGTGACCCCTTCAATGCGGCACAGTTCGCGGTAGGTGTCCGAATTATGGACTGCTCCGTTGAGCAAATCGTTCACGCTCGCCAGCACACAGCAGGCGCAGGACAGCCGCCGATTGCCCAGCGCATAGGCGGGATGAGCAGTACCGCCATGCTGTCGAATACAGTCCCACACGTCGGTTTCGGACCAGTTATGAATCGGTAGCCAGTTCAGCGTTAGACGGTTCAAGGTCGGGGCGGTGCAATCCGCACGAACACTGGCAGAAGGTTTCTTCGCACGCGCGCTGCTTTCCTCAGCCCGCAACCCCATCGCGCAGATAACTTTCCCCGTCGGATAGGCGCTCCGTATCCAGCGCGAGATGGGCGCACGCTTGAGGTCGGAGGTGCAGTAGCGCACTTTGCTAGACGGCCAGCAGGGGCGAGAGGGATCAGCGTAGTAGCGCTGCCAGATGCGATCAATCAAATCGCCGTGTGCCCAGCGAACGATGTGCAAAGAAACACTTTTGCGTCGTGCCAGATCGTGGACGTAATCTGTTGTAGTGTGCCATTCGGCGCGCCCAAGATCAGCGTGAACCATCGCCACATCACCCGTCCAACCTTTGGCAGCGCGCTGTTCCAACAGATAATCACACATGGCATCAGAATCTTTGCCGCCAGATACACTCAGGACGAGTGCTGCACCTAATCGGAGAAGTGCTATTGGATCGCGCATTTCAGATATTTCTTCATACCAGTCAAATAAAGGTAGTTGCTGAGTCATGTTTCTCCTCATACACAAAAAAGCCCCATTTTATGGGGCTGATTAAGAAGCATGTGATACGTTATTCGGTTAGTTCATTGAGACGATGGATGGTCTACAAGGGGATGATACGTCAAGCCTCGGTTGCAAGTTCCCAAATCCAAGAGTATGCTCCGATACCATAAACTTTGACTTCTCCACCACCTTCAACATTTCTTTGGACTGCTTCGAATACTTCAGGTTCATACTCCTCAGGATCATCTTTACTCCGAACGATGAAAGCATCCTGCTCGGAATCATAAGACCAGATATAGTTGTTAGCTTCGCTTGCTTTCAGGACATGTTCAGCCTCTGGCTTCTCAAAATAGGGACACGCCCACCCGTTCCAGGAGTCTCCATCCGTGTATCCTTCAAAGGTTGCACCTGATATGCTGTCGATGGCAAATACTGCTTTCCGTAGGTTAATCATTACTTCCTCCACTCATGAATTTGCGTTTGATGCTATTCTAATCTGGTAATTCAGCCTTGTCACTCAACTTCCGATAGCTTATTCAGATACTAAACGAGTGTCTCGAACCAAATGCCGCTGAAGCGGCGGATTTCGCCGCTGTCCAAAAACCGTACAAAAACCGTGTGAATACCGATACTGAAACGATAATCAAGACTGTCGGTGAGGGGATAATGACTGACGATACAGCGGCGACGTGGGTCAACTGTCGATAACCCGATGATGCGCCCGACTGTGCCGGGTTTGGGCAGTTTCGAGTGGTGAAAGTTCTGGCGTTGGCACTTGAGCATAATTACACCTCCACCTGTGGATTCCAATGTAACTGTGGAATAGAAAACCGGTGAGTACGAGAGACTTGCCGTTTTTTGCATCTTCTCCTCC
>CALMZT010000078.1 GCA_937870805.1 uncultured Chloroflexota bacterium | reverse complement strand
ACCTCATCAGCCACGCCTAACGAACGCAGCTTATCGACTTGCTGCCAGACGAGTCCCGCCGTGAGAGGACTGATGTGTGAGCCGTGCCCGGCTAAAACGAGTGCCGTTTTCATGCGCTGTATTCTGCCCATAAACGGTCAATGATCGCACGCGCGCCGGTTTCGTCGCCACCGCGCAAAGCGTCCAACACAGCCGAGTCTAATACCTCGCGCCAAAACGCAGCACGCTCTGTTTCAGATAATACACGCTGCTGAACCAAAGGGCGCAGTTCTGCCAGCCAACGCGCCAGCACGGCGTATTCTTCTCCGATGACTGCCGAGACGCGCGCTTTCAACTGGGCTGTCAATGCCGGAGACGCGCCGCCTGTTGCGATACCAACTGTGATTGCGCCGCGTCGGATAACTGCCATGTTGGTAAAATCGCTGTTGTCTGCGTTATCCACTGCATCAACAAGGATATTCAATGTGTGAGCCTCATCCACTACCTGTTGATTGACCTCCGCAGAATTGGTGGCGGCAAACACCAGCAGTGGGCGTAATTCTGCCAACATGCCAGAAGTATAAGCTGTTTGTCGGGCTTCAATTCGACCTTGAGCCGCTAACGTGATGAGCGACTCATCAAACTGCGGACTAATGACGATGACTTGCGCACCCGCTTCCAGCAAGCCGCTGACCTTACGTGCCGCGACTTTACCGCCGCCAACGACCACACAGCGCCGCCCTTTCAGCCGCATGAGGATGGGATAACCGTTTGTTTCGCCCATGTGTGAAACCTTTGCCTGCATCAGCAAACCAGTCTACACAAGTGACAAGCGCCGCGTCAACGGTCTGAGAGTAAACACGACGGCTTGTGCAGATTACACGGACAGAGTTTGTGAATCTTGATATTTGACAGTCCCGCCAGAGACGTATATCATCAAACCAAGTTTTGATCACAGGGAATTGTTGTGAAAATCAACCGCGCCATGACTTGTTGTATGTGTTGTTGCGTTACCTCACAGGGGTAGCCGGGTCATGTGCTGCTAGTTACTTGTCATCGACAAACCACAGCCCCGGAGAAGTTTCCGGGGCTTTTTTGTACCAAAGAGCGAAGTGTTAACGAAGACTTATGAACCACTTGATGCAGGCTTGTTGTATGTGTTGTCAAATCTCACCCTAAAGGGTTGTGGTTCGGTTGAGTACGCCTATCTGATTGTAAATCATGCGCACACAAAGCCCCGGACACAACGTTCGGGGCTTTCATTTTGGTTAAAGGATTAGGGGCAGGTTTTCAGGAGTTAAAGATGACGGACACATGGAAGCGGGTTTTAGAGGGGAAAATGCCGGAGTATCTGGCTGAAGAAATCGACACTTTTGAAGGGCAAATTATCCTTAAACAGCAAAACAAGCTCGACGACAAAGTGTTCGCTGAAACACGTCTGCGGCGTGGGGTCTATGGGCAGCGCTACGACAACGGACAGCGCGACGATGGTGTCCGCGTGCAAAGCCTAGACTACCCTTCCGGCACACTGCTCAAGGGACCTGAAACGCTGTGGGATGCGCCGGGCATGGTACGCATCAAAGTTCCGTTTGGCGGACTCAGCATCGAGCAAATGGAAGTCATCGCGGAACTGGCTGATGAGTATTCCGATGGCATTTTGCACGTCACCACTCGTCAGGATTTCCAGTATCACTACGTACACATCGAAGATACGCCTGATTTGATGCGGCGGCTGGCATCTGTAGGGATCACCACACGCGAAGCCTGCGGTAATACAGTGCGCAACTGCACGGCGTGTCCACTGGCGGGTGTCTGCCGCGATGAAGCCTTCGACGTGACCCCTTATGCTAAAGAAGTTGCGCAATTCCTGCTGGGACATGACGATACACAGGATTTCGGGCGCAAGTTCAAGACCGCTTTCTCCGGCTGCGAAGAGCACGCCTGCGGTCTAGTGCGGATGCACGATCTCGGTTTCCTGGCACAGATCAAGGAAGTCGATGGTCAGCCAAAGCGCGGCTTCAAGGTCTTCGTCGGTGGCGGGTTGGGCACTATCCCTTATCAGGCACAGGTTTTGCGCGAATTTGCTGCTGAAGAAGAAATCATGCCGCTGTCGCAGGCGGTGGCGCGTGTGTTCGCCCGCCTTGGTGAGAAGAAAAACCGCAACCGTGCCCGCATCAAGTTCCTCGTGGAACAGGTGGGCATTGAGGAATTCCGCAGGCTGGTCGATGAAGAACTGAAGACACTACCGCAGGATGAGCGCTGGACAGGCTATCTCGAAAACGTGCCTGCTTACCGCGAAACGCCGCTGAAACCCGCCTTCTCACTCAATGGCGACCCGCTGCCGGCAGGGTTCGAGAGTTGGTATCAAACCAATGTTTACCCGCAGCGTCAACCTGGCTATAGTACGGCAACTGTCAATCTACCGTTAGGCGATTTGACCTCTGACCAGATGTTCCAGTTGGCAGACATCGCACGCAGATATGTCGGCGATAATGTGCGTATGACCGTCGAACAGAACATTGTGCTGCGCTGGGTCTCCAATCATGATTTAATCGACGTTTATCAAGAACTCAAGCAGATTGGGCTAGGCGAGGCGGGCGCAGGCACCATTGTAGACATTACCTCCTGCCCCGGCACGGATACCTGCAAGCTGGGTATCGCTTCTTCGCGTGGGCTGGCGGGCGAACTGCGCACACGCCTCGCCGCGAAGAACGCTTCATTACCCGCTGCCGTCAAGGATCTGCGCATCAAAGTCAGTGGCTGCTTTAACTCCTGTGGTCAGCATCATATCGCCGACATTGGCTTCTTTGGCAACAGCCGCCGCGTCGGTAATCGCAAAGTCCCGCACTTCCAACTGGTCATCGGTGGACAGTGGGATGACAACGCGGGCAGCTTCGGCATGGCGGTTGGAGCAATCCCTGCCAAGCGTGTGCCTGATGTTTTAGAGGTCATCACAGATCGTTACGCGAATGAACGCGAACAGGGTGAGAGCTTCCAGACATGGATTAAGCGCCTCGGCAAAAATGGCATCCGCACCCTGCTGGAACCCTATACCGCCCTCCCCGCTTTTGAAGAAGACCCGACTCTCTTTAGCGATTGGGGCGACTCGCGCGTCTACTCGATCAGCGACATCGGCGTTGGGGAATGCGCGGGCGAAGTGGTTTCACTGTTCTCCATCGAAATCTCGCAAGCGGAGTCTGAGCATTTCGAGGCGCTGGTTGCGCTGGATGAAGGCGACTTTGCAAAGGCAGACGAGAGCGCTTATCGCTCGATGCTTATGGGTGCGCGCGCCCTTGTCAGAACCCGTTATCCAAATGTCGGGCAAGACCCGCAGCGCATTGTCGATGGATTCCGTCAGCGTTTCTACGATACGGAATTGTTCTTTGACAAGTACGCAAAGGGCAAGTTCGCGCAGTATTTCTTTGAGCGCCATGAAAACCCTGCTTCGACACACACGCGCGAAAGCGCCTACCGTGTCATTGAAGAAGCGCGGCTGTTCATTGAAGCCTGCCACGAATGCGAAGCGCGCCTCAATGTCGTATCAG
>CALMZT010000077.1 GCA_937870805.1 uncultured Chloroflexota bacterium | reverse complement strand
AGAAGCTAACATCTCATAAATGAAAATTCCCAACGTCCACCAATCCACTCCCTTGCCGTGACCCTTTCCGGCAACAATCTAATTAGAAGAACACAGCAATTTATTGTGAGTTTTATGTTAAGATGTTACGCTTACATTAGCTTGACAATACAAAGGGGGATATGATGAAACGTTTAGGTTTAAATCACCATTTACTCTTGGTCGTTTTGATACTTGCCTTTCCGATCACTACCTTATTTGTCTACGCTCAGGACAGTGAGCCGATGGCGAATCCAGAATGCACATCTGATAACCTAGCAGATGCGCCTGCTCAAATCGACGAGTTATACACCGAAGCTCAGACCGCTTTTAGCAACGGCGATGTTCGCACATGGCTGGAAAACTTACGAGCGATCTCTTGGCTTACAAGCAGTTTGCGCGCGTTCTGTGATAATTATGTTTTTGAAGGGGATGCTGAAGGTAGCAACAGTCAGGTTTTTGGTCCTGTTATCTTTCAGCCCGGTATTTATACCGTAACGGCAACTACAAGTGGCTATCTTATTGCTCAAATGGAAACAATTTCAGGTGGCTGCGGACGCATTCCGTTCTCAATGATTGTTTCAGAAGGGGATGCAACAGAAGGTGCTCAGGAAATATTTAGAGTCGAAGATGAAGATTGTACTGCTTTACTAGAAGTTAGCAACCTTACTGCACCCTGGACACTGGAATTTAGCTTTATCGCTTCTGGCGAGTAAACACAACTCTGTTTTGCTTTATCGTTCCGGTAAATTGCCGGAACGATGTTCTAAACGAACGAATAGCGTTGTTTTGTCATGCGCGTTTCCTATTCACCTACTGCTGGAAAAACTCTTCATACAGCCGTTCGCCCACGTATTGATTCAGCCATACACTGGCGTGCGAATCCAGCGGCGACACCACGATCTGCGTAAGCGGCGTACCTGCCACAATGTCATACAGCTTGAGGATGTCACGTTCGCCGTGCGCTTCGATGGCTTGCGCCACGCGATCAACGTAGGCGATACTGCCTACCGGGTCAGACGGATTAGGAAAGATGACAACGATCAGGTTCGCGCCGATGCTCTCCACATAGTCCACCATCGCGTCAATCTCCTGCCGATGAATGTCCCACACGACGGAGTTGTCGTAGGCGTTGTACATGAACTGCCAATACCCGACGCCATTGGGCACGCTCACGTTGCGCCGCGCATACTGCCAGTAAAGATAATTCGCCAGATACGACTCGTCGGCAATCGGCGGGCGCGGCGGGAACTCCGCACGATACCAGCCGACGATGTTAAACCCCGCAAATTCAATGTCATTGAGGTAATACTGCCAGATCACCGTCTCCGGCTGAATGTCAGGGTGCGCGTTCATCTGGTCGCGCAGCAGCGAAAGCTGTGTGCCTGTCGCCGTGTTGATACGCCCCAAATTGAGCACGGCGTACTCATCGCCCAACAAACTGCCGAGCACATTACTGAAACGGTCTTCGGGGTTGTCGATGCCCCACCCTTCTGTAAACGAGTCGCCAATGCAGTAGATCACACGCCGATTGCGCAGTTCCTCGTCGCTCCATTCGCGGTCACGGAAGCCTTCACTGTTGATGATGCGATAGCGTTCCAT
The DNA here is from genome assembly GCA_937870805.1 of uncultured Chloroflexota bacterium. Taxonomy (GTDB): domain Bacteria; phylum Chloroflexota; class Anaerolineae; order Aggregatilineales; family Phototrophicaceae; genus JACAER01. The sequence continues at coordinate 4,260 of CALMZT010000077.1, read as the reverse complement.
CCAGTTGATTGACGCCAGCGTTTCAGTAAACGGAAATCCTGAATCGGCGTAGCTGCGGAAATACGCTTCACCAGCCACCAGCAGCACACCGATGGTCATCAGGCTCACCAGCAGCCCCGAACTGATATTGCGCAGCCGCTTGTAGCGCTTCTGCACACTCCCACCGATGAGCACAACAGCGATGATGATGGCGATTAAAATCAAATCATTCAGACGCATAATTTCCTTTGGTCATTAAAAAGCACTCATAAATATCAATATCACACCTTGCAGCTACCCCTTTAAATAGGTGAGGCTTAAACGCTTGCTTATCAAGTGTGACTCAACGACGCGCGTCTTGAAGCCCCTCTCCCGCCACACTCGCTCACTGACGGTCAAGTTTCCGCATGGGAGAGATACAAGGGGTTTGGGGTGAGGTCATGGCGAACATTCAACATCGCCCCACAAAATACCTACCCTTATGAAGGGTCAGCGGGTGAGGTCAAACAAATTCCTCTCACTCTTGCATTGGCTGACGGCTGACCGCTTTCACTCATTACTCATTGCTCGTTGCTCATTGCTTGTTCTATATCTCCCCGCCCGCCAACTCACCCATACCAGCAGCGCCGCCGCCAGCACAAAATATTGCATCGTCAGCGCAAAACTCAGGCTTTGCCAGTTAAGCGTGCTGTAAAACGTATGCAGGTGTTCAAATTCTACATCTGCGCCTAAGACGGTCAACAACGGGAAAATCTGCGGCTGCGCGATAGTGTTGAAATCGGGCGTCGGCAGCAAAAAACGCTGTGAAAGCATCTGCGTGCCGAACAACACCCCCAACAGCAGCGGCGACTTCCGCAGCCAAGCAGCATGATCGTCCAGCGCTTTGCCCAGCAGCACGTAAAAGATCGGCATTCCCCAGTACAAAAAGCGCTCGGTATCTGTGCCACCCACCCACGCCAGCACCACCAGCGCCAGCACGAACACGACGACATCCTGTCGCTGCGCCAGCCATGCCATGCTGCGTCGCCAGTTGTACAGCACCAGCACCAGCATCGGACCAAACGCGACGAACCATGCCAGCAGATACGGCATCAGCCGCTTATCGTACAGCCATAGATACACTGTGCCATCGAACGTATAGGGATAACCCGTTTGATTGACCGTCACCAGCGCATGAGATACCAGCACACCAGCCGCCGCCCCCACCAATGGCAAAAAATACAGCGGATGCGGCAGCTTAAGGCGCTGAATAAACGTCGGATTCGTCGCAAAGACAATTGGATTGTGAATAAACAGCGCCGTGACGCCGAACACTGCCACCACCTCACGGAACAACACGCCCACAAAGATCACCACCGACAGCAGCCCTATCAAAACAAATTGCTCTCTCGTAGATTCCACCTCTATTTTCTCGGCGCTCTCTGTATCTCGGTGGTTCAATTCTGCTCTTGTCTTCTCTTCCCTTTCCTTATCTTCTCTTGGCGTTCTTGGCGTCTTGGCGGTTCGTCCTCCCCGTATTTCATCGCTCAACAGCAGCGCCGCCAGCACAAACACCATCAGCCAGAAATCAATGCTCGTCGGATAAAAATAGGCGAAGCGCACGGGCGCGTGCCACTGCGTCAGATACAAAAACATCACAACCAGCCGCGCGTAAACCTTGTCCACATGCCGCCGCAGATACAGCCACAGCAGCACCGTCGTCAGCAGGCTCGCACCCACATTGACCCACTTGAAGCTCACGAGGAGGTCTCGCGTGATGGGTGTAAGGAGTGCCGCCAGGAACGGCGTCCCCACGCGATAAATCCAGGGGATCGGTCCAGTCACAGGTTCACCCTGTACCAGCTGCTGCCCCATGTTGACGTAAAACATGCCGTCGTAGCCGTTGACGTTGTTCTGCGCCTGAAACGCCAGACTCCAAAGCGTCACAAGCACAAACATCAGCGTGATGATAGCAAATTCGCTGCGATTACTGATCGCGCGCACAGCGGAATCCCACGAACCAATCGCGCGAATTAGGGTCAGCGCGGAAACGGGCGGGCAAACTCGCGCCAAAATCGACGTAGCTGTTCAAACTGCTGCGGTAAACGCGCGGGCTGGTCAAATCATCGGGGGCTTCGCGTCCATCGGTGCCATCGTAGGGATATCGGCTGTAAACGCTGTTCGTCCACTCACGCACGTTCCCCGCCAGATCGAATGCCCCCACCCACGAGATACCTGCCGGACGGCTGCCAACATCCGCCGTTTCGTTGTTGGAATTACGGTCAAACACCAGATTGTCCTCGATGAGTTCATTGCCCCAGGGATAAAGCAGGCTGTCGGGACCGCGACCTGCGTATTCCCATTCGGCTTCGGTGGGCAAACGTCCTCCCCGCCGCACACAGAAATCGCGCGCCTCGAACCACGTCAGGTTTTCGCGCGGACGGTTGTCACCCTGAAAGTTTCCAGCCTCACCGTACTGTGCATTGGTCACTTCGTAGCGGTCAATCCAGAACGGCGCGCTGAAGCAAATCTGATGCTCCGGGCGTTCGTCGCGTCTGCCAGCGGCGTGTCCCATCGTGAAGCAGCCCGGCGGTACTTGCACCATCTCTACCCCATCGAAGGTTTGCACGACAGGTGTCCAATCGGCGTTGCGGGCAATCGGCGTCGGCGTCGGGACAACCGTAGGCGTCGGCGGCGTACAGGCAGCAACCCCCAGGCACAATACACAGAGCAAGAAAATTCTAGTAACCATTTCAAAATTTACAGACGTAGGGGACGACCAACGTGTCGTCCCGTGAAAAAAACGAAATTTGAAATAACTTGTTTTCATAAGCTCTTTTACACATGACCCTGAACATTGCTGATGAACGGCAGTAGACGAAATTCTAGCGGAACTGTTAGAATGGCAAAATCATAACTGTTGGAGACTGAAAGACAATGCTCAAAATTTTACGCATCACCCTTCCCCTGCTGCTGCTGTGTTTCGCGCTGCCGACCTTTGCGCAGTCTGGTCTCAATGCTGATGATTACCAATGGGTTCAGATTGCCAGCGGCTTCGACAATCCGCTTGGCGTCGTGAGCGCCGGCGACGAGCGCTTGTTTGGCGTCGAGCAGTTAGGGCGTATCTGGGTGATTGAGAACGGTGAGGAACTGCCTGATCCATTCCTCGACATTTCTGACCTCCTTTCGCCGGATGTGTTCTCTGGTGCTTACACGGAGCGCGGTTTGTTGGGCTTGGTATTCCACCCCAACTATCAGGAGAACGGCATCTTTTTCATCAACTACACCGATGTTGACGGCAACACCGTCATCGCCCGCTATCAAGTCTCAGCCGATGATCCAAACCGTGCCGACCCCACAACCGCCACGACCATTCTGTACGTGTTGCAGCCTTTCGCCAACCACAACGGCGGGCAGCTTGCTTTCGGTCCCGATGGCTATCTGTACATTGGCTTGGGCGATGGCGGCGATCAGGGCGACCCCTTTGGCAACGCGCAAAACCTCGAAACCCTGTTGGGCAAAATGCTGCGCATTGACATCAACGCGCCGTTCTACCGCGTGCCGGAAGATAACCCGTTTGTGAATGTAGAAGGTGCTGCGCCGGAAATATGGGCGCTTGGCTTACGCAACCCCTGGCGTTTCAGCTTTGACCGCGAGACCGGCGACCTGTACATTACTGACGTAGGCGAAGACCTCTCGGAAGAAGTGAACTTTCAGCCCGCAGACAGCACAGGCGGCGAAAACTACGGCTGGGAATACTACGAAGGGGAAACCCTGCGTGGCGGCAATCCACCCGATTTAGAAATCACGATGCCAACATTGACCTATTCACACTCCGAAGGCTGTTCGATCAGCGGCGGGTATGTGTATCGTGGACAGGCAATGCCTGAACTGGTCGGCGTGTACTTTTACGGCGATTATTGCAGTGGTAAAATCTGGACAGCGTGGCAAGACAACAGCGGTACATGGCGCAGCGAACTGTTCATGTCAACCGGTTATCAGATTAGTTCGTTTGGCGAGGATATGAACGGCGAACTGCTTCTGGTGGATTATAAAGGTGACATTTATCGACTTGAGCGAACACAATAAGGGCTTTTAATGTGCAAAAAGAGGTACCGATATGATACCTCTCCAATTCAGGCATAAAATTAGGATCTGATGTTATGCAGGCTTAGCTCGAACAAGGGGTTTATGCTCTTTAACTATTTAATTCGTGGTTTGGGGAATGGTAGGGGCAGACCAAGGAGTCTGCACGCTATCGGGCGGACACGCGTGTGCGCCCCTACAAACACCTGGGTTTAC
>CALMZT010000076.1 GCA_937870805.1 uncultured Chloroflexota bacterium | reverse complement strand
GTCTCATGGAACGTCCACTGACAATTGAATATGCTCCAGCTTTGCCATTAGTGCAGATGGATTTCGTATTGATGGAGCAGGTGATTGCGAATTTGCTCGACAATATTTGCGCCTACACACCGCCTGGCACGACGGTGAAAATTACTGCCAGCGTGAGCAATAAGGTGTTATCGGTTTTCATCACCGACTCTGGACGTGGGATTCCTCCAGAGGACCTGGAGCGTATTTTTGACAAGTTCTATCGTGTTCCCGGTACGGCAACCGGCGGTACAGGGCTGGGCTTGTCAATCTGTCGTGGCTTAGTGGAAGCGCATGGTGGCACGTTGACTGCTGAGAATGTTGAAAAAGGCGGCGCGCGTTTCACCATCCGCCTGCCTGTGAATTCTACTCCACCGCCCGTAAAGGAGGCTGCGCTGTGAGTTCTGTAGTGCTTGTCGTGGACGACGAACTGCAAATTCGCCGTTTCTTGAAAATCAGCCTCGAAGCGAATGGTTATCGTGTGCATGAGGTCGATAACGGCACAGAAGCCATTACCAAAGCCGCCACCCTGCGCCCCGACTTTATCATCCTCGACGTGGGGCTGCCCGATATTGATGGCTTGGAAGTGCTGCGGCGGCTGCGCGAGTGGTCGAAAACGCCCGTCATTATGCTGTCTGTGCGTGATACTGACCGTGACAAAATCGCGGCGTTGGATGCGGGCGCAGATGATTATCTGACCAAGCCGTTCAGTGTAGAGGAATTAATGGCACGGCTGCGGGTCGCCCAGCGTCATGTGCAGCCAAGCCCCGATGTCGCCATTTTTACCTGCGGTGATGTACAGGTTGATCTCGCGCGCCGCATCGTGACACGCAAGGGTGAACCCGTCAAGCTCACCCCTACAGAATACGCGCTGCTGCGTCTGCTCATTCAGCACACGGGCAAAGTGCTCACCCACCGCCAGATTTTGCGCGAAGTTTGGGGACCTGAATATGAAAACGAGACTCACTATCTGCGAGTCTATTTCGCGCAGTTGCGGCAAAAGCTCGAAGACGACCCAACGCTACCAAAGATCGTTCTCACCGAACCCGGCGTTGGCTATCGGCTGGCAGATCTGTAGCAGCCTGGGCATTGCTTTCACGAGTCAGCAGCAGTTTTCTTTCGGTTTAGACAAAAATGCTCTAAACTGGCTACAGAATTTTTAACTGCTGAAGACTGTGAGCCGCCGATGAAAATTATCCTCTATACCCCTGAAGGCGAGAAGACCTGCGAAAAACTTGAACTGCCTGAATATTTAAAACGCGAGGACTGTGCAGTCTGGGTTGATCTGACCGCCCGCGAAGATGAAGGTGCGAACGTGCTGGCAGAGGTTTTTAAATTTCACCCCTTGGCGATTGAAGACACGCGCAATCAACGCCAACGCCCCAAAATTGAAGAATACAATGGCTACATGTTCATCATCCTCAACACTGTCAAGACTGACGAGAAAGAAACCGTATTTCACGAAGTCAACGCCTTTGTCGGGCGCAATTACGTCGTGACTGTCCATAGTACCGGCGAATCGATTATCACGGAGATGGAAGCGCGCCTGTCCCGCAACCTCAACAGCGCGTTGATGTCGGCGGGTTATCTGCTCTACACGCTGCTTGACCTGATTGTGGATGATTACTTTCCTATGCTGGATAATCTGAGTGATCGCATCGAGACGATGGAAGAAAATGTATTGTCACGCCCACGCAGACAGCTTCTGGACGAAATGTTCCATATGCGGCGCATGTTGAGCGAGTTGTGGCGCGTCGTCGGACATCAGCGCGATATGTTCGGCTTGCTGCTGCACCGTCAGGAGGTCTATGCCAAGAACGACGCGCTGCAATACTATATGCGTGATGTGTACGATCACCTCATCCGTATCAGCGACACGGTGAATACCTTCCGCGATCTACTCACAGGCATGGTGGAATTGTACATGTCGGCAGTATCCAATCGGCTGAACATCATCGTCACACGCTTGACGCTTCTCACGCTGGTCATCGGCTCAATGACGGTCATCAGCGGTATCTATGGCATGAACTTTCAAAACCCGGAGACTTTCTTCCCGCCTCTCAATGCTGATTGGGGTGTGCTGGGTGTGCTGGTTATGATGGCAAGTGCGGTCGCCGCTGCGCTGGTGATCAATCGTCTCATTAAGTGGGAGTAGGGACTTTCTTCCGATTGTTAATAAGGACGAATGCTGCATATAATACGAACAGTTGTCTTCTAAAATCTATGGAGCAAAAATGCGTTCAACCAAACTCACCTGGCTTACCTTAGCGCTTATTTGTTTGATGGTCTATCCCGTGCTGGCACAGGAGGGCGGCGGTGCAGCAGCATTGATTGAGCAAATGGAGGGCACGCCTTGCCCCAACGACAGCGCCTTTACCTGCGTCACGCTGACGGTGCCTGTTGACCATTTTGACCCTAACAATACGGCGACGATGGAGGTGGTTTTCGCGCTGCTGCCCGCGACAGGCGAACGGCGCGGTATGTTCGTCACCGCTGTCGGCGGACCGGGTTATTCCGGTGTAGGTGTTGCCGACGACTACACTTCATATTTTGATGAAACCATAACAGAAAACTTTGACATCGTATTTTTTGACCAGCGCGGCATCGGCTTGTCACAGGGCATGTACTGCGACGATGCGACGCTGGCGTACTATACAGCGGATTTCATGACGGATACACCCGAAAATGAAGCCAATGCGATTGAGGTCGCACGCCAATTCGCCCAGGATTGCACTGCCGAAGTCAGTCAACCCGAACTGCTGCCTTATCTCGGCACACGGCAAGCCATCGAAGACCTCGAATTGTTCCGTCAAGCCATCGGCGATGAGCGTTTCTGGCTGTACGGTGAAAGCTACGGTACACAGTTCTCGCAGACCTACGCTGCAAAATATCCGCAGTATCTCGCAGGTTTAATCCTTGATGGCGTCGTTGATCTGACGCTCGAAGTGCAGGATTACTACGTCGAGCAGGCGCAAGCCTTCAGCGACGCGCTAACCGCAACCCTGCAAGTCTGCAACGCCAACTCAGAATGTGCGGATGATCTCGGTGGCAGCGCGGTGTCGAGCTTCGATTTGCTTTATGAACGGCTTGCGAGTAATCCAGTGACCACACGTTTCCCACGTCCCGATGGACAGAGTGTAGACCGCACCTTCACGGCGACAGATTTGGAAACCGTCGCTGCCGATGCGGTCTACGGGGAAAGTGGTCGAATGCACTTCTTGCGCGCGCTCGGTGCAGCCAATATCCAGAATGACTTTGTGCCGCTGCTGCGCCTGAAATATCAGGTCTTGGGTATTGACCCCATTACCGAAGAACCGCTTCCCGATCCACTCTTTTCCACCGCTGCCTACTATGCGGTTGAATGCAACGACTATAACTTCTTCTCGGGTACGCCTGATGAACGTGCCGAAGCCTACATGCGCGCGGGTGATGCTGTAGACGAAAGTGTCGAGCGCCTGTCATCGGTCTTTTACGGTGATTTGCCGTGTGTCTTCTGGCCCACACAAGGCGAACAGACGCGCCCTGAGCCGCTGGTTGCCGAAGGTGTGCCAACGTTTATCCTCAATGCCACGATGGACCCTGCAACTCCCGTACAGCAGGGCTATGAAGTGTTCAGTCGCCTCAACGACGCTTATCAAATCACGATGGAAGGCGGTCCACACGTCATTTTCGGGCGCGGCAATGACTGTCCCGACGTTGCCGTCACCGAATGGATGGTCAACGGTACGCTGCCTACCGAACGCGAAGATACCTGTGATGGGCGTGTGATTGCGCCTTACGTACCGCTGTCGCCCACTGAAATCGACAACATTGAGGAAGGCATGAACGCGCTGGACATCGAACTGAGTTTTACAGGTGAGTATCGCTATTGGGATTTGAAAGACTTGCTTACAGTTGGGTGTACTTACGGCGGCACAGTGGAGTTTGTGCCTACTGAGACGGGTGAACTGTGGAATATGAACGACTGTGCCATGTTCCGCAATTTCACGGTGTCAGGCACAGGCATTCTCGACTACGAGACTGAACAGTTGACGCTGAACGCACAGGCGTCGCTTGATGAAGCTGCCGATGTGTCCGTGACCTATACCCGTAATGCCTTGTACGCCAGCGAAGGCGAAACCACCACGCAAGTGCAAGGGCAGTAAACAACTTACCACAGCACGCCAGTGTTGAATACAATAGAGGACACAGAGGCTATTCTCTCTGTGTTCTCTTTTTGGGATAGTAATGTTTAGTCGAGCACGCACAACAGCCAAATATCGCGTAATGGTCGTCAGCGCCAAAGGAGGTGTCGGTAAATCAACCATCACCGTCAATCTCGCCGCAGCTTTGACCGCCCGTGGTTATGCGGCAGGCATTTTCGATGCCGATGTACATGGTCCCAATATCCCGGCGCTGTTGGGTGTCACGCAAAAACGTGATCTCAGCATGGGCATGAATCCGCTGGCGATGCTGCCCGTCGAAGCGCGTCCCGATTCGCTTGATATGCGCCCTCTGAAGCCCTTTGAGCGTTACGGATTGAAAGTCATGTCGCTGGGGCTGCTCGTCGGCGCACAGCAAACCCTCAATCCAAATCCACAGGAAGTCGGGCGTATCGTCAACATGCTGCTGGCGCGCGTCGATTGGGGCAGTGCTGATGTGCTGTTGATGGACATGCCGCCGGGAACAGGCGAACCATTGAACACGCTGATCGCCGAAAAACTGATTGACGGTGTGGTCGTCGTGACCAACCGCGAAAGTCTGGCGCATCTGGATAATGGGCGCTTGCGCAATCTTTTAC
>CALMZT010000075.1 GCA_937870805.1 uncultured Chloroflexota bacterium | reverse complement strand
CTGATCTCACAGGCTGGCACACATTAGCTTATCTTGACGGTCAACTGCGCGTCTTGTATGGACAGGATAGTCAGCTCATCAGCGATCAGCTACCCCTTGATCTGTTTCAGAACGATCAAGCGCCAGCTTTTGCTGAGATCACGCTCTATGACCCACCTTCCACTGGCTCAACTCCGGTAACGGTAAGCCTTAGAATCGATTGGCTCAGTGCCGCTTCTGCTGAAAACGTCGGCGTGTATGTTATTGGCGATGTCATCATCGGTGAAAACAGCCTGCGTATTTTGCCTCTCGATGGTCGAGATATCCTCGAAGATTTTTCATTCAGCGATGACCGTCGTGCTGTTGCCGATCTTCTCATTGAACAAGGTGCTGTGCGTATTCGGCGTGCTGATGGGACGTATCGACTTTCGCTTCCCGACTCGACGGAAATCATGACCTATCCTGCGACCTCTGTTGAGGCGGCAGTGCTGCCCTATGAAGCTGGTTTTGTCCCACAGGGCATGAACAATCTCGGCATTGACCCCATGCCGACTATCCCCTCACAAAATACCATCGCTGAGGCTTTACCCGTTAATCCTGTCAATGGCAATTTTTATTATGCTGTACAGGATTTCTACATACCCAGCCATACATTGGAGCTTGAGTTTGCACGCTACTACAACAGCCAAGCCACAGCTCTACCCCCAGCATATATGTTGTCTAATTACCCGCTTGGGCTGATGGGACAGGGCTGGCGTCACAGTTACCAGATGGAACTCGACATTACTCAAGCGCCCTTAGGACAGCTTGTGCTGATTCTGCCTCAAGGCACACGCCACATTTTCAATGTGCTTGATGATGGAGTGCGTTATCGTTCAGCTACACTGCTATCATGGACAATCGAACGTGTGGGCGGCATTCTTGGTCGATGGGTCGTTGCGACGGCAGACGGTGTACAGTATCAGCTTGATCGCGCTGGTAGACTTCAGAGTATCACGAACGCTGAGGGTCACGCGCTGACCTTCTCGCCTGCGCCACGTGAGTATCTCAGCGCTGAGCAATCTTCCGGCGTGTTTATCGTTGAGCCTTATGGACGCCGCTTAGAACTGTACGCTGACACGAATGGACAAATCAGTGCTGTGCGTGATACGCTCTCACGCCAGATCACTTACACCCATAACAACCGGGCGCTGGTTGAAGTGCAGTATATTGATTTTGCTCAAACTGCCACTTACAGCTATAACGATGATGGGTTGCTGAGTGCTTTTGACGATTCTCACAGTCCCTATCACCAGCGTGGCGTCATTACTTACGATGCCCAACGGCGTGCCACACTCTATGTTGAAAATCCCGATGGCGATCAACCGCGCAGATTTGATTACACTTACGACGGAGACCAGCGCATCACGACACGGACTACACAGGTCACCACCCTCAGCGGCGAACAGCAGACACGCACCGACACCTGGCAGTACGATGAGCCGTTTCTTATCACGAATTACACCGCGCCGCGCGCAGAATTTACTTACGCCTACACCTACAATCGCGATAGCTTTTTATTAAGCACGGTGCGGCAGCCCGATCAAACGACTTTCCGTTTTGAATTTGATGCCCAGGGGTATCTGACACAACTGCGAGACCCACTTTATACCAATAGAAGCTATCAGTTTACCTACGAGACACGCGGCAGTCGTCAGTTGTTGCAGGAAGTCCGTTACGCCAATGGCGGCAGAGAAACTTTCTCCTATGATGATACTCCGGCGGCGCGTCTCATCGAGCGCCGCCAGTTAATCAGCGAACAGCCCGCTGTGGAACGTGTACAGCGCTTTGTTTATGACGAGTGGGGGCGTGTCTCTACCGTCATCAACACCGGAGCGAATGGGGAAGAAGTGGCAACGGTTTACACGTATGACACATTTGGCTATGTCTCCAGCATACAGGTCGGTGACAGCCCGCCGCTAGGTTTTCGGTATGACCTTTTGGGACGTTTACGCTTATTCACTGATGGCAACGGCAATAGTTACGCGCTTGATTGGAGCAGCACGCAGGATTTACTCACGGCGATGTATGGACCGGAAGGCTACTTTCAGGGCTACAGCTACGATGAGTTGGGAAGGCTGATCGAATGGAATGATCGCGGTAATCTTACAAGGTACAGCTACAGCGATCTCAATCAGGTCACTGAGATCACAAACCCTTTACAACAAACGACAACCTTCCGCTACGATGAAGCTAACAATCTCTTGAGTGCGGTAGATAACGAAGGACGCACTTATCAGTACACTTATGATGCGCTCAATAACCTCACCAGTTCAACAACGCCCAGTGGACTCGTTTCAACCTACGAAGTCGGTGTTGAAGCCGGCGGCAGTTATACGTTCCGTCGCTCTGTCGATCCAGCAGGCAGGATAACGTATTATCGCTATGATGCACTTGGACGATTGAAGCGTGTCGCGTTGGTCAGCGAGGAAACCCAGCGTGCCTATGAATTGACCTACGATTCTGTAGGCAACCTCACCAGCATGACAGACGAATTCACCGGGCGCAATCTCCGTTTTACTTACGATCTCATCGGTGCAGTAACCTCAAGTTCGATTGAAGATGTAGTCACAGAATACACCTACGATTCTGCCGGGAATCTCCTCACGACGACAGACCCCTCAGGATTAATCACAACCTATACTCATGATGTGTTGGGAAACGTCACAGGCGTGATGTTTGGGGATGGCACGCAAAACAGCTATCGCTATGACGGCAACAATAACCTCGTTTCAATAACGGATGCACTCGGACAAGAAACGACTTATGCCTATGATGCGCTCAATCAGGTAACAAGCGTTACTGAACCCGGTGGACGCAGCACGCAGTACAGTTACGATGCGCGCAGCAATTTGGTCTCTGTGATAGACCCGGCAGGTTACACACGCACAGCCGCTTACGATACGCTTGATCGCATGATCTCGTTTGTAGATGCGGCGGGTAACGAGACCAGTTATGAATATGACGCGCTCGGACGTTTAATCAATATAAGCGCGCCATTAGGTTTGGTAACGCAGTACGCTTATAACACCGACGACAACATTGTCGCTATCACGCAACCCTCAGGGCGTCAGACGATTTTTGATTATGATGTGCTTGGGCGGCTCACCAGCATCACTGATGCACTGGGGCACACCTATGTTTACAGTTACAACCAATTTGGCAACCTTGCCGGCGTGACTGACCCCCTTGGAAACGCGCGCGAATTCCGTTGGGTGAACGGCAGACCGGGAAGTTTTACCGACGGCAACGGTAGAAGCTACCAATATAATCCTGATATGGTGGGACGGGTCGTAACCATCCGGGATGCTATCAATGGCGGCGTTAACGTGCTGTTCGATTATGACGATGCAGGACGCATTACAGGCATTCACGCAGGCTCAGATCGATTATTCAGCAACAGCGATGAGACCGAGTGGCTGTATACCTACAATGATACGCGCGGCTGGTTGGAAACGTATACTGATCCGGCGGGTTATGTCTGGACACTGACTCGTGATGCTGCCGGACGTATCGTCGCAGTGCAAGATGCCAACGGCATTTTCACGCGCTACGAGTATGATGTTGCTGGCAACATCAGCCGAGTGATTCATGCGGCGGATACTGAAACTGAAACCAGCGAACGGTTTGTCTACGATCCGAATGGCAATGTCATCCAATACACGGCTGCCGATGGTGTGGTGACGACCTATAACTACGATGCCAATAACCGGCTTGTCGAAATACGCGAAGGGGTTGGCACAACGCTGGAGCGTACTTTCCGCTATGAATACGATGCAGCGGGAAATTTGACACGCGCGGTTGATCCCAATGGTAAGGAGACGGTTTATCGCTATGACCCCTTTGGCAATCTCACACGGGTGATTCTTCCGCGTACAGAACAGACCATTGAGTATCAATATACTTATGACCTGATGGGAAATCTGACGAGTGCAGTTTTGCCTGAAGGACAGAGCATTAACATGTCCTATGACGCTCTAAACAGACGAGTGCGCTACGTTGATGCGGCAAATGGCGTGTGGGCATACACCTATGACAATGGCGGTAATTTAACACAGGTGAGTGACCCACTTGGCAACGTCACTCGCTATGAGTATGACGTTTTCAGCCGTCTCGCACGTATTCTATATCCCGACGGCGCGGCAGTGGATTTAAGCTATAACCAGCGCGGCAATATTGAGAATGTGATTTCCCCAGCGACGGGCGGCACTGATGAGCGCGATCGCACGGCATATATAATTGATGCGGCAGGCAATCTCACGACGATTGTGGATAATGCTGACAGTGATGACCCCTCACAAACCCGTTTTGAGTACAATGCGCGTGGACAAATTATCAGTCGTCGCACGCCGATGGACGAAACTACACAGTACAGCTACGATGCGTTGGGCAGACTTACGGAAATCATCTATCCTGACACCTCGACACAAACCCGTGCTTATGACGCCGCCGGACGCTTAACCTCAATTACATCGCTCACAGGCACAATCAGTTTTGCTTATGACACACTGGGTCGGCTGGTTGAAGTTCGTGCCAACGATATGATTCTCACCTATACCTACGATGCTGCCGATCATCTTATGAGCCGTAATTCAGGAGATTTAGGCGCAGTGCTGTACACCTATGATGATGCTTATCGTCCAGTTGCAATCCAATATGGTGAACAGTCGATAGAACTCGTTTATGATCGCAACGGCTGGCGCACGCAGCTTAAGCGCAGCAACGAAGTCGCAACGAACTACACCTATGATGACAATGGACGCCCGGAGTTTATTACGCATATCACTGAGAATGGCGAACTACTTGACGGTTTCAGCTACACTTACGACCCGGTGGGCAACCTGACGCGCATTGATCGCATTGATACATGGGCAGTGCTTTACAACTACAGCGCGTCGCAGCGTATCGTTGACGAACGCTGGTTGGATGAGGTGAACAATGCCCGTTATACCCTCAGCTTAGACTACGATCCAGCAGGTAATATCATCATCGCTTCACGGGATGGTGTGCGTACTTTGTATGAGTATGATGCGCAAAATCAGCTTGTTCGTGAGGATCGCAATTACAATCCCACCGAAGATCGCGATGTATCCTGGTTACCAATCATTGCCCTAATGGCTGGCGGCGCTTATGTGGGGCGTAGAGTTTGGCGTCGTTGGTTGTGGCTGTCTCCTGTTGCAATGGCG
>CALMZT010000074.1 GCA_937870805.1 uncultured Chloroflexota bacterium | reverse complement strand
TGACCCCTTCAGTCGTGGATTTATCCGTCCAGCCTGCCATCGTCGGATGGGAGGCCAAAGAGAAGCAGGCGCTTGGCGATTCCGGCGTGTACTCATTCTTCAAACAGCAAATGGGCAGTCCAAACGCGCTTTATCTGGAAGGTGGACGCCAATACACACCAATTGATCTCTCCGCCTACGTCCTGAGCCACCTGAAGCAGATCGCCGAACAGCGGCTTGGCCAGACCGTCACCGACGCGGTGATTACCGTGCCAGCGTACTTCAAAGACCCGCAGCGCCGCGCTACTATAGAGGCAGGCAAACAAGTTGGCTTGAACGTGCTGCGGGTGATCAGCGAGCCGACAGCTGCGGCGCTGGCGTTCGGGGTACGCCCGACCGACAAGGCAGCCAAGTATCTGGTTTACGACTTGGGTGGTGGGACGTTCGACGTGACGTTGGTCGAGATCGCGCCGGATGAACTGCGTGTGATCGGCACAGAGGGCGATCATGAACTGGGCGGCAAGAACTGGGACGAGCGCATTTTCTCTTACTTGACATCTCATTTTGAAGACGAATTTGGCGTTTCGCTGGTGGACGACGAAATCAACGATCTGATCGTGTTGTCGGAAGACACCAAGAAGCGCCTCAGCGAAAAAACAGCCATTACAGTCTCAGTACAAGGAAAAGGGCATCATGGTCGCTACGATCTCACCCGTGATCAATTTGAGGACATGACTAGCGACCTGCTGGAACGCACCACCCGTTGGTGCGAACAAGCCCTCAAAGATCAGCAGATGGGTTGGGAGGGCTTGGAAGGGGTAATCCTCGTCGGTGGCAGCACTAGAATGCCCGCAGTCAAGCGCTTGATCGAGGCAAAGACGGGCAAAGCGCCGCTGGCGGGCGTTCATCCCGACGAAGCTGTTGCACGTGGCGCGGCGATCCAAGCCGCGATGGACTACGAAAAGCGCAGCGGTACGATGTTGATGCTGTCTGGACGCAAGTCGGCCTCCAGCGACGTGATCAGCAGCAGCATGGGAATGATCGCGCTCAGTCCAGATGGCGCGAAGTACGTCAACAGCATCATCGTGCCGAAGAACAAACCGATCCCCTGCGCTGAGACTCGACCCTACACGCTCAGCGTCCGCCGCAGTGGAGAGAACAAACTGGAAGTGTTCATGACACAGGGCGAAACCGACAGCCCGATGGGGTGTCTCTATTTGGGCAAGTATGTGTTCACGGGCATCCCGCAGTTGACAAGTCGAACGGCGGTCATTGACATGACCTATTCGTACAACGAGAGTGGCACGGTGGATGTTTCGGCGGTGGAGCGCAGCACAGGCACGCCGCTGACCCTAACCATTGAGCCGTTGCCCCACGATGTTCCAGATCGCTTCATGCTGCCACCGGTCGTCGAAAAGGTTCAAGAACGTGAACACATGACGCTGTACATGGCGTTCGATCTCTCTGGCAGTATGTCCGGCCACCCGCTTGCTGAGGCGCAGAAGGCCGCGAGTGGCTTTTTGGAACAGTCAGACTTGTCGAACACATCCATCGGCATCATCGAGTTTTCCGACAGCACCATGACCACTGTCAAGGCATCACAAAGCGCACGCAGCATTCGTGACGGCATCACGGGCATGTTCATCGGGCGCACAGGCGGCGGCAACAGCGCCGATCCGTTTGACGAAATTTATGATCACTTGCATCGACAAAAAGGGCAGCGTTATGCGCTGGTGCTGACCGATGGCGTATGGAGCTATCAGGATCAGGCGGAACAACGCGCCAAGCGCTGCCATAAAGCGGGCATTGAGATCATCGCCATTGGCTTTGGCGGCGCAGATAAAAACTTCTTACGCCGCATTTCGTCGCGTGAAGAATTTAGTTTCGCCACCGATCTCAACAGCCTGAGCGAGACGTTTAGCACCATCGCGCAGGAATTGA
The DNA here is from genome assembly GCA_937870805.1 of uncultured Chloroflexota bacterium. Taxonomy (GTDB): domain Bacteria; phylum Chloroflexota; class Anaerolineae; order Aggregatilineales; family Phototrophicaceae; genus JACAER01. The sequence goes on along the minus strand of CALMZT010000074.1, from coordinate 1,187 downwards.
CCGAAAGCGGTGGTGTGGTCGAAGTTGAGAGTATGAAACAAAAACGCGGTAAACTGCGCTTGAAGTGATAAGAGAAGATTGGGTGACATGATAGGGTATATTGCGTCCATAAACTTGGACACAAAAGGAATGTTGCTTGACTGTCTGGTAAGTAGTGTGGCCGGCGTGGTGATGTAATACAGCGCAGCCAAGTGCTTGAGCGAGTGGATGTACTTAGTCACCAGCTTGCACATGATCTGTTCAATATCTGGGCGCAGATCAACCTCTGTCGCTCAACCTACCCAACGTTCGCCGCGCCGTATGAGTAATTGTTACTCCATTAAATTGGGAGCAGAGCACTTCGATGGATGGTGATTTTAGCGTTTCTTAAAGCTGTGTTTGCTTAGTCTGTTGTTCGGTTTCCTTGACAGGAGACAGCAAAGTGATGTAATTGGTATCTGTGTCGTGATTACTGCTCAAAGGTAAAGCTCATCAACATTAATACCCTCTTTGAAGTTGATTTTTGGGGTGCTATCCTCGCCCAATAAAGCTAAATCTATTTCGATACACCCTAATTCAAAGGCATTTTTAATATTCTGACCATATCCCAGTGCCTGGTAAAAACCACTTGCAAAGTTAATCGCTGCTTTATCTCCGATAGATTGTTTCATTCCAATAACCACGTCAATTTCACTCACAATGCCATTTGCTTGTTCTGCGGACCAACAAGCGTTGAGAACAACACACCGAACATGGTCTTTAAACACCCTGAAAAGTCTGGCTAGAGATGTTCCAGGAACAGGGTGGGCATTGCCCTGATCATCTTCAATTACGATTGCCCCGTCGGTATTGCCATGCCCTGAGAAATGCACAATGTGGGGTTCATATCGTTGTAAAGCTTGTGAAAGATCTCGATGTCTGACTGCCCAAGCTTGTTTTATATCGAAACGTTCTCTGTATTTTGCTACTAAAAGACGATTGTCAATTTCGCGTATTTCTTCGTCGAGTCTCAATCTACCTGTAGTAATTGGATTAGCTGCTAAAAACAGAATTCTCAACTTTTCTGAATTTGCACCTTTAGAGGTAGCTACAGATTTTGAGGGTTTCGTCTGTAAATTTATGTTTGATCGTCCCAATTCGGCTATCAGTTTGTTGAAGGAATTTGCGAAATTATGGTGGGCAAAGTCAATATATTGTAGGCGGGATAA
>CALMZT010000073.1 GCA_937870805.1 uncultured Chloroflexota bacterium | reverse complement strand
AAATTGGCGTTCTGCAACTGCGCGCCTTGCAACTGTGCGCGCAGCAGCGAGTCATACTGCATATCCGCGCGTTCCAGATGTGCCTGTTGCAAATTCGCTTCTTCCAAGCAGATGCCACGCAGATTGGAACCTGTGAGATGAATGCCGCGCATCTTTTTCGGCAGGTGTGCGCCGCGTAAATCTGTGCCCTGCAAATTTGCACCCTCTAACGTTGCGCTGGAAAGATTGGCTTCGCGCAAATCGGCGTCCTGCATGTTGGTACTTGTCAACTCTGCGCGAATGGTTGCGTGCATAATCTGTGCTTCGGCTAAGGTCGTATCAGTGAGGTTGGCATCCTCTAAATTGGCATCTTCCAGATCGGCGTTATTCAGGAATGCCCCCTGAAGATTTGCCTGGCGCAAATTGGCATCGTGCAAATCAATCCCTTCCAGATGCGCGCCATGAAAATCCACTGCTTCCAAATCGCTGCCGCCTAACTTGGCTTTAGAAAGGTATGCCTTATACATCTGCTCTGGCAAATATGCGCCTTGCAGCTTTGCACCTTCCATATGCGTGCCTTCAAGCTGCGCGCCCGTCATCAATGCGCCTTGCAAATCGGCATCGCTCAGTTTGGCATTTTTCAAATCAGCATCCAACAGGTTGGCGGCTTGCAAGTTGGCTTTGCTGAAATTCGCCCATGCCAAGCGCGCACCGTGCAAAATCGCGCCGCGTAAATCCGCGTCGGTCAAATCAGCGCCTTCCAGATTCGTCCCGGTGAGATCAGCGCCTTGCAGCGAACCATCCTGATGCCAGCCGTGCGCGATGATTTCATGCAAAGCGTCGATGGCACGTTTGTTGTTGTGGCTGCGCAGTTGGTGAATGAGGCGTGTTTTCTTCTGGCGCACTTCATCACGCCAGCGCAGTATTTGCTCAAACACGGCAAGTGTTAGCAGCCCGGCGCTGATGTCCACGTAGTAATCCGATAAGCCAACTTTGAGTGCCAGTCCCAGATCAGAAGGGAAACCGTTCTTCATGAGAAAACCAACGATAGCGATGACAATACTCATGATTGCCAACACAAACGTCAATTTATTGAAGAAGTGTCCGGTCATACGGCGAACAAAGCGCTTTGAGTGCATATGAACCCCCATAACACATATGCTCATCATACGCCTGTTATATGGTCATGGGTCGTAAAGTTGCTGTAAATTCTATAGCCCCCACAAGCGCACCGTGTTGTCGCCGCTGCCCGACACCAGCATCGTCCCCGCCGGATTGAACGCCAGCGACAGCACAGGCTTATTGTGTCCCTGAAGAGTCGCAATGGCATCTTGCATCTCTGCTTTGCCCGCGCCCAGCACCTTTTGCACATCCCATAAGCGAATCAGGTTGTCGCGTCCGCCTGTTGCCAGCAGTGTTTCATCAGGATAGAAGGCGATGCTGTCCGCGCCGCCGCCGTGAGCAGCAATCACGGCTTGGTGCGCTGGCTCTCCACTCGTTTTTAGCTGCCACAAGCGAACGTGCCCATCCTTGCTTGCCGAGGCTAAAATTTCGGTGCGTGGGCTAAAACATATCTCGCGTACCCAATCGTCATGTGGGAATACTACATCGTTGAGTGAGAGATAGATGGTTTTGTCCCAACTGCCTGTCGCAAAGCCGTAATTTTTGCTGATGGCGAGGCTGGAGATTTCGTCGGTGTGTTTCAAAAATGAGGTCGTTTCTTCATACGGTGGGTCGGTACGCCAGAGGATTAGCTCTCGATCACTGCCGCCCGAAGCAAGTACGTCATCTGAAGGATGAAACGCCACGCTGTTGACGGAATCGGTATGACCGCGCAGTTTGATGGCTTTGTCAGGGGTTGTCCACAGGCGCACGAGGGAGTCCTTGCAGCCTGTGGCGATCAGCGGCTTTTTTGGGTGAAAGGCGACACTTTTAGCAGGCGCGGGATGTGGTAATGTGTACGTAGGAGCGCCGCCAAAGCCGTTGACGTACATCGCCACGCCCTGCCCACACGCCACCGCTAACACCTTGCCATCGGGCGACCATGCGACTTGCGTGATCCAGCCGTGCCGCACTTGACCGAGTTCTTTCAGTTGAGCTGCATTTTCGATAGTAAGCACCGCCACACCCTGTAACTTCTCACGTCGCAAAGGTTATAATTCTACCTCATGTATATCGGACTCAACGCTCACCTTCTCTCAAGCAAACTTGGCTATCGCAGCGCGGGCATTCATGGCTACATCTATAATCTGCTGGCGCATTTAGCCGCTGCCGCGCCGCAAGATTGGCGTTTCACGGCGATGGTCGGGCGTGATAATCAGGCGGCATTTGACGGCATCACCCTGCGCCGCGCGAAGCTCGACACTGAATCACCGCTGCGCCGCATTTTGTGGGAGCAGCTTGCGCAGCCGTTGCAGCTTGGCGAATTCGATGTGTATCACGCGCTGGCGTTTGTTGCGCCGCTGCTGCTGACAAAGCCCTCTGTCGTCACCATCTACGATTTGAGCTTTATCCACTATCCACAGGTGCTGACGCCTGCACGCCGCTTATACCTGCGATTGCTCACGGGGCTGACGTGTCAGCGGGCGCGGCGGGTCATCGCCATTTCGCACAGCACTGCGCGTGACCTTAGCGCATCGTTGGGTGTTCCCGCCGACAAAATCGACGTGGCGGCGTGTGGTTACGATACAAAACGCTTCAAGCCACTGCCGCAAGCCGAGATCGCGGAATTCAAGCGCGCCAAAGACCTGCCTGAACAATTCTGGTTATTCGTCGGTACGCTGGAGCCGCGCAAAAACCTGCCGACGCTGCTCAATGCTTACGCGGCGCTGCCCGCGAACGAACGATTACCTTTGGTGCTGGCGGGTGGCAAGGGCTGGCAGTATGACGACATTTTCACAACGATTGAACGGCATCGGCTAGGCGACAGCGTTTTACTGCCAGGATTTATCCCTTCGGAACAACTGCCACTCTGGTACAATAGTGCGCAAACGTTCATTTTCCCTTCGGTGTTCGAGGGGTTTGGTTTGCCAGTGTTAGAAGCGATGGCGTGCGGCACACCCGTCGTTGTGTCGGATGCGTCGTCGCTGCCGGAAGTCGCCGGAAATGCAGGGATGCTTATCTCGCCGCATGACGTAAGCGCGTGGACGAACGCCTTACGCCGCGCGAAGTTTGATGATGAATGGCGGGCGCAGGCGCGCGAAGAGGGCTTCCGCGAAGCAGCGCGTTATCATTGGCAGGGAACAGCACAAGCAACACTAGAGAGCTATATACGCGCGTTACATGAGCAATAAACATTCTTCTGAAAATACATGGTTTTTGCCACTTTTAGATGCCAGCCTCGCTTTCGTAGCCTATCTGCTGGCATATTATTTGCGCTACGAATTGCAAATCATCACCCCTGTCAACGAGGTCAATCGCGCACACTTCGCGCCGTATTTGCCCTATGTTGTGGTATATATCGTTTGGCTGTATCTCAGCTATCACGGCACGGGCTTATATAAGAATGTGCGTGGACGCTCGTGGACGGAAGAAGTCTATACTGTCGTCAACGGCGTGACCAATGCCACACTGGTGATTATGGCGCTCAGCTTTGTCTTTCAGCCGCTGGTCTTCAGCCGTTTAATGATGATCTATGTCGCCGCGATCACCATTGTCTTGCTGGCTGGGGCGCGTGTCATTCGCCGTATGGTGCAGATCAGCCTGCGCGCACGCGGCATCGGCACGGAGCGCGTGCTGATCGTCGGCGCGGGCGATGTGGGGCAAGCCGTGCTGCGCACCATGATCGCGCGCAAGGAGCTTGGCTATCAGCCAGTGGGCTATCTGGATGAGGATGCCGAAAAGGGTTACATTGATTTAGGGCGCGTTAAGGGACTCGGCGGGCTGGACAACCTCGCCAGCGCCATTCGTGAAAACCATGTTGATCTGGTGGTGATTACACTGGCATGGTCACAGCATCAGCGGATTATGCAGATGGTGGAAACTTGCCAGAAACTCGGCGTCGAAATCCGCATTGTGCCTGATGTGTTTCAGCTTAATCTGCGACAGGTGCAGGTGGAAAACCTCGATGGTATCCCACTGCTGGGCGTCAACGGACATGTCCCGCTGCGCGGCACGAATCGACTGTTGAAGCGAGCGATTGATATTGGTCTGGTGCTGGTGTCCGCGCCTGTGTGGGTGCCGCTGATCGCACTCGTCGCGCTGGCGATTCGCCTTGAAGGACAGGGACCGATTTTCTACGCACAGCGGCGTGTGGGCGAGAACGGGCGCGAATTCGACATGATTAAGTTCCGCAGCATGATCCCCAACGCCGACATGGCCGGCAACGACAAGAAGTAGGAGCACCGTGCCGCTCAACCACGACGCCGTCGGCTCGATCAGCGAGCCCACCGAGACCGCCTGGGACTCCAAGGACGCCCTGATCTCCGCCCTGGGCGTGGGG
>CALMZT010000072.1 GCA_937870805.1 uncultured Chloroflexota bacterium | reverse complement strand
TGAACCTGTGAACAAGGGGTTTAAACCCCTTGTTCGAGCTAAGCCTGCGTAACATCAGTGAGTATCTTTCGATAAATGGAGGAGTATGCAGCCTTTAACAGTCGAGGGGCTAAAGAAAAGTGTTTATACGTTCATTCAGAAAATAAATCAATTGGACATCCCTAAATTGTATGGTACTACGGATGGTAAGGCGGTAGGAAATTACATTGAAGTCATGTTTAATTCATATATAAAAGACAGTTTCACATACGAGCAAGGAAGTGCTGCAACAGGCATCGATTTTCCGTCTTTAGGCATTGACCTAAAAGTGACTTCTATTCGCCAACCCCAATCCTCTTGTCCGTTCAAATCAGCAGAGCAAAAGGTTTACGGGTTGGGATATGACTTGTTGATTTTGGTGTATGACAAACAGGACAACAGGCAAAATGAAACAGCACGGCTGGATTTTCAACATGCAGTGTTTGTAAATAAGGAACGAACAGGAGATTTCCAGACAACACGAGGCATCCTCGATATGTTGGCTCGTGAGGCGAACAAAGATGATCTTGTTGCCTTCTTTGAAGAACGAAATTTACCCCTTGAGGAGATAGGAAGGGAAGTGTTGGCAGAGCGAGTACTGCACACTCCTCCCCAACAAGGATATTTAACAATTTCAAATGCTCTCCAATGGCGGTTACAGTATAATCGGGTCATCACAGAAGCAAGACAAGGCAATGTTGACGGTATTGAAAACGTATTTTTGGAGTTAGGATAAGGAAGGTGAGAACAAAGATCCTAGGCGATTTTCAGACGCCAGTTCCCCTAGCAGTTCAAATAGTTCAATCCTTAAAGCAAGATGGCATTCGGTGGGGACGTGTCTTAGAGCCTACCTGTGGCAAGGGAAATTTCATTCAGGCACTGATCGAGATGGGGGATACACAGTCGGAAACGATAGGAATTGAGCTTCAGGGAAATTATGCAACAGAAGCTGATAAAAAATTTGAGAAGCAATCGAATATCCGAATTCTTAGAAACAACATTTTTGAACTTGATCTTGGGCATGACCTCGCTTGGAAATCAAATCAGCCCCTGCTGGTGATCGGAAATCCACCCTGGGTGACTAATTCTACTATGGGGCTTTTGGGCGGCGAGAATCTTCCTGAGAAATCAAATTTTAAAGGATTACGTGGTATAGACGCGATCACAGGTCAAGCCAATTTTGACATCGCTGAATTCATTTGGCTTAAGTTGATCGCTGATTTAGCGCAAACTCCTGCTGTCATTGCACTTTTATGCAAAACATCGGTGGCTCGTAATGTATTACAGTATGCACAGGAAGCGTTATTGCCAATAAGCGGTGCCAGTATCAAGTGCATTGATGCCAAGATTTGGTTCGATGCCGATGTGGATGCGTGTCTTTTCACCGTATTGCTTAACTCTGGCGTATCCCATTATCAAGCATCTGTATATGAGAGTTTAGACGCACAAGAGCCACTAACCACTATCGGTTATATAGGCGAGTCCTTCGTCTCTAACGTTGATCTCTATAAAGAATTTTCATTCCTCGATTTGCAAGTGCATCATGATAAACGTTTTATTTGGAGAGCAGGCGTTAAACACGACAGCGCTTCGGTCATGGAGCTAAGACCAGTCGATGGTCACTGGAAGAATGGTTTTGATGAAATTGTAGATGTGGAAAGTGAATATCTGTTCCCCCTTTTAAAAAGTTCCGATGTCAAACGCTTTAACGGTCAAGCTGTGGACAAAGCTGTCATTATGACCCAACGAAAAGTGGGTGAGGACACCAGGCATTTGGAATTTAGTGCTCCCAAGCTCTGGAAGTATCTCAACAAATATCAACATATTTTTGGTGCAAGAAAATCTACCATCTACAAAAATAAACCACCATTCTCTATTTTTGGGGTAGGAGATTACACCTTTGCTCCTTATAAAGTGATCATTTCGGGTTTTTATAAGGAACCCCTATTTATTCCTGTAGGGAGCATTAGAGGAAAAGAAGTCCTCTGCGATGATACCTGTTATTTGCTGCCCTTTACATCAGCGATTGAAGCAGTCATGGTAGCGGCTGCTTTGAATCATATCGTTGCCAAACGCTTTCTTAAAAGCATTACCTTTGATGATGCTAAGCGTCCTTTCACTAAAAATCTTCTCTCCCGCATAGACATCGCTTCTTTAATGGCATATTTGCCACAGGAAGAGCTGAGGGTAGGAATAAAAGACCTGCTCAAAGTCTTTTTTAGCGATCAGGCAGATATTCAGATACCAAACAATTTGCTTGAGATCCATGACTTGTTCAAGACCGAGAAAAAAATCAGCGAAAATATCCAACTGCCTCTGTTTTAACTCACTTTTCATTGACTTTGCAGAGCTTGATAATTCCCCAAGCCACAACCTATGACCTTATTTAACACCCAACTAAAACCTGAACTCGCCGTACCGATTTACCAGCAGATTTACGATCACCTGCGCCTCGCCATTTTAGAGGGACAGCTCAAACAAGGGGCGAAGCTGCCGTCGACGCGCGCGCTGGCAGATGAACTCGGCGTGTCACGCAACACGATTCTCAACGCCTACGATCAGCTTGCCGCCGAAGGCTATCTGGAACGTCTCGAAGGCAAAGGCACGTTTGTCGCCCAATGTTTGCCCGAAGTCCTGTCCACGCCTAAGCCGCACAGCCGCCGCGCCTCCACGCCGCGCAAACATCACCTGTCCGAACGTGCCGCTGCGCTGCTCTCCGCGCCCGCGATGTCGATAGACCCGCCGCGTGGACATTTCGCGTTCCGTGCCGGGATGCCCGCGCTCGACGCCTTCCCGTTTGAACTGTGGGCGAAGCTGGTGAGCCGCCACGCGCACGGTTTGCACCCCGGTGTGCTGATGTATCAGGACCCGGCAGGCTACCGTCCGCTGCGGCAGGCGATTGCCGACCACGCGATTGTGGCGCGGCAGGTGCATTGTTCGCCGGAGCAGGTGATTATCGTCAGCGGTTCGCAGGGGGCGCTGCATCTGGCGGCGCGCGTGCTGTTGAACGCGGGCGATGCAGTGTGGGTAGAAGACCCCGGTTATCTCGGCGCGCGCACGGCACTGCTGGCGGCGGGCGCGCGGCTTGTGCCTGTGCCCGTTGATGCCGAAGGGCTGATGGTGGATGCGGGAATCGCGCGTGCTCCAAAGGCGCGCATGGCATACCTCACGCCGTCGCATCAGTTTCCGCAGGGCATGACGCTGAGCCTGAGGCGGCGGCTGGCGATCCTCGACTGGGCGAAGCAGGCGAATGCCTATCTACTGGAAGATGATTACGATGGCGAGTACCGCTACGATGGGCGTCCGCTGGCGTCGCTGCAAGGGCTGGACGAGCACGAGTCGGTGATTTACCTCGGCACGTTCAGCAAAGTGTTGTTTCCGTCCCTGCGCATCGGCTATGCGATTGTGCCGCCCGCGCTGGTCGATGCCTTTATCGCCATGCGGCGCGCGATTGATGTGAACCCGCCGCATCTTGAGCAAGCTGTGCTGGCAGAATTTATCGCGGAGGGACACTTTACGCGCCACCTGCGGCGTATGAGGACGCTGTATGCTGAACGGCGGACGTCGCTGTTAGAGGCAGCGCGCGACCTGCCGCTGGAACTCTACGCGCCGCCCACGGGGATGCATCTCATCGGCTGGCTGCCGCCCGGCGTGGACGATCAGGTCGTCGCGCAAGCGGCTGCCCAACGTCAGGTGCGCGTGATGCCAATCTCTACGTTAGCCATCGAACCCTTAGCGCGCGGCGGGCTGGTGCTGGGCTATGCTGCCGTCAACCAGCAGCAGATCGAGGACGCGGTGCGACAGTTGGGCGAGGCGCTGCGCGAGGTGCATAACCCAGGGGCAGGTATTTAGAGCGCGAGGCTGGTTGCGCCGCCAAGGGTTCATGCAGTTTTACTATTAAATACGGACATCCGTGTAGGGGCAGACCAATGTGTCTGCCCTGTGTCGGGCGCACACGTTGGTGCGCCCCTACGATGCATGTTCTCCGTACCAATTTATAAGCGAAGCGGAGAGATTTAGCAGAGAGATTAATCACCTACTGCGCGCTGTGCCTCTGTCGCGGCTGACGGCTTTTGGGGGCGAAGGCGCTTCAGCCAGCCGTTGACCAGCGCCAGCCCTGCGAAGATCAGCGACGCGCCCACGAGTAACCGTTCGTCGATCACTTCATCGAGGAAGATCGCGCCCAGCGTCACGGCGACGACGGGGATCACATACGTCACCATCGACGCACGCGACGCGCCGAGCCTGGCGATGACTTCGTAGAACATCAGGTAGGCGATGAAGGTGTTAACGAAGCCCAGCATCAGCACCACCTGTAACATCTCGCCGCTCAGGCTGGTGTAGGCGATGGGCGCGCGTTCGCCCAGCAGCGGCAGCGTGTACATCAGCCCGAAGGCGACGAACGCCGCCGCCGTGGTCGAGACGGCTGCCACAACAATCGTGTCGCTCTCGCGCTCTCGCAGCAGCTTGCGGCTGAAGTTGCCGCCGATGCCATAACACAGCGACGCGACCAGAATGGCGATTTCGCCGCTGAGATCGCCGCCGAGTCCGCCGCCTGCTGCCAGGTCGCGGCTGGTGAGGACGAGAATGCCGCCAAAGCCCAGGGCGATACCCATGATTTTCATCGGCGTGATGCGTTCGTCGGCAAACATAAAGTGCGCCAGGACGACAGAGAACACGGGCGTAATCGATTGCAGCACGCCCGTCATGCCACTTTCCACCGTCTGTTCACCCCATGCCAGCAGCGTGAAGGGCAGCGCGGTGTTGACGATGCCTAATATCAACAGCGCTCCCATCGTCTTTAGATCACGCGGATAGCGGCGTTTGGTGATGAGCATCAACGCATTCATGCATACGGCGGCGATGCTGATGCGTATGAACGCAAGCTGCGCGGGCGGCAGTTCTTCGACGCCGACGCGCATGAACAGGTACGATGATCCCCAAACGATGGTTAACATCCAGAAGAAAATCCAGGCACGTTTCATCAGCTTTCGACCTCGTGATGCTTTTGTAGACGTAAATAGGGGCAAATGTCGTTTCACCGACAATGTTCACCCCCGCGTGACTGAAAATCGTGAACTATGAGGTTGTAGCAGCCGTCAGTGGTTCTGGCTCATAGCTGCCAGGCACGTCACGGAAGGAGACGGCGAAGCGATTCCAGCCGTTAATCAGCACAATTGCCAGCGTGAGGTCAACCAGTTCCTTTTCGCTGAAGTGCTGGCGGACTTCGTTATAAACGTCATCCGGTACATGCGTCTCTGAGACGAGCGTGAGGGTTTCCGTCCACAATAGCGCCGCCCGTTCGCGTTCGGTATAGAAGGGCGTCTTTTCCCATACACTCAGCGCATAAAGACGCTGTTCCGTCTCGCCCTTAATGCGCGCGTCCTTCGTATGCATATCAACGCAGTAGGCACAGCCGTTGATCTGCGAGGCGCGCAGCTTGACCAACTCTTGCAGTGCGGGTTCGATGTCTGAACCTTTGACAGCACGCTCCAGCGCGTTCATCGCTTTCATGGCGTCGGGGGCGACCTTACTGTAGTTTAACCGTTGTTCCACCGTAGTTTTCTCCGTCTGTGGATGTGTTCGATAGGTTCAGTGTATGCCAGAAGGGGAGTCGACTGAAGTACCAGTTAGCGAGGTAGGAGTAGTACCAGTTAGCGAGGGTGGAAATGAAGATTTTTCGATGTGACAACGATTTTATCTATGCTGTTAAAAAGGTTGTCTAAAGCCCCAGACAATAGCGAATAGTATCCTCAATCTGTTTCATCACCGTGTCCGATAACTTACCCGCAGGTGTCGGAGGAAATCGACTGGAATCGAGAGAGCGTATCTGAAAACAGAGAAATACCGTTTCCATTGGTAATCCACTATCTGCCGCAGCTATGCGAACATTGGTCGGGTAATTCCGTTGGATATTTTCGCCCTTTGTCCCCACGACTACAGTGACGACAAGGGGGAGTTGATTAATCGCATCTGTGGAAATAATCAATACGGGGCGCTGCCCGCTTTGCTCACGCCCTTGTACTGGATTCAAATTTACGAAGTAGATTTCGCCACGCCTGATGCTCACGTTTGGTCTAGTCCATCGGATTCTGTCATGCTGAATTCGGCGTCAATTTGCTGCATTTCGCGCCGAATGTCAGGATCATTTGCCATTGCTGCTAGTTGTGCCTGAATATCAGCACGCAGCAGCATCTCAATGTGTTCACTTGAAAGGATACCTAATTCGGTTGCTTCTTTGACCAATGCTTCCGACAGGTGAATTGTGATTTCAATGTCACTCATGCGTCCACCCAGAATAAATTTGATTTCATTATACTCAATTACCAGATCAATACCTTCGCCAAAAATGAAGGGATGTAGGGCTTTTGAGGTAGAGTAGTTGTCAACCAAAACAAACGACTCAG
>CALMZT010000071.1 GCA_937870805.1 uncultured Chloroflexota bacterium | reverse complement strand
ACGGCGTCACACGAGTCGATCGAGGGTTCGATCGGGCCTGCTTCCTTCGCCGGTATGAGCCGGATCAGGTTCTAGGGTCGGTGCGGCACTACGCACCCTCTCAGCCCATATGCATGGACTCCCCCGGTCAGGTTTATTCGATTGACTACTGCTATTGAGTATACTCCGAATTTGTTCTATAGCCAAGTGTCTTATTTGCCCAAAAAGTCGTTGAGATAAGAATCAAACTTTCCAGCATTGCAGGCATCCACGTAGCGCATCAACTCACCGCCTGCCACGGGATAATCAGGGTAACAGCTTGTGGGATATGCGCCGCGCGGCGCATGGACAATGTGACTAATTGCAGGCGCGGGGATAATCACGCCATCCGTTGAACGCTCGATACGCTCGACAATTTTTTCAGTGGTGACGATGACTGTATCTGCTAAATAGGCTAATTCGTTGTCGATTCCCAGATTGTTGTTAAGTTTGACGTTGCCCTGTTGATCGGCTTCCAGCGCGTGCAGCACGGCAACATCACAGTGAATCGCCGGAAATGCCGTGAGGGTTTCGCCTGTGTACGGGTCACTGATGCTTTTCACATCAGGGCGCAGCTTGAGCAAATCCGTGCCTTGCCACGCCAGCGACGGCATAAAACCCACGCCTGCCATCTGTGCGCGAATGCCCATGACGATACTGGCTTCCGTTTCTTCTAGAATGTTGATCGTGCCTTTTTGCGCGGCTTCGGTGAACATTGGCGCGAAACCAAACTCTTGCAGCCCGAAGTAGCATGAGCGCACCGTACTCACGCAGCCCGCGCCCACCAGCAGATCGGACTCGAAGCCTGCCGTAAAGCATAACAGCGTCAAATCTTTGGGTCTGATTTCACGTCGCAGCATAGCGCTGACAAACGCCACTGGACGCCGATACAGCGTCATCCCACCAAGCGCCAATGTTATATGATCAGGGATTAGCACCGCAGCATCGGTAAGGGAAAGGAATTTAGTATTATTCATAACAACGATCACGCCTCTTTAAAAGAATAATGCTGGGTTCTGAGATTATTGCAAGCATCCAACGAGGCGAGTCAGAAGCCCCTCTCCATGTGGCGATACTCTCTTTACCTTACTGTCTCAAAAATGGAGAGGGGTTTGGGGTGAGGTTATACGTACCAGTTGTGGCTGACTATCAATGCGTCCCACTTTGCAGACACATCCTTACCAACCATTTTGTTTCATTGCTCCTACGTTAATTCGACTTCTCCTTATGGATAAATCAAAATAAACACTAACAATCTGTTCAGGACAATGGGCTTAAGCCCATTGTTAGCAATCTAACTGATT
>CALMZT010000070.1 GCA_937870805.1 uncultured Chloroflexota bacterium | reverse complement strand
AACGCCGCCAGCAGCATGCCCAACGACTCCGCGATGGGAATACGTTCGCGCATTACCGACGCGAACGCTTCGGGCTGAACAGCAATCACAAGGTCAAGATCAGAAAACTCGTCCATCTGCCTGAGCCATGAGCCACCTATCGCAACACCGAGTATCCTCGTATCCTGCTGCAATTTGGGCAGCGCCGCCTCTATAAACGTTTTATGCATTTGACCTGCCTTTTCGCATCCAGTTGTAGGATGAGTTGACCCCACTATCAGATGAAGGGTAACGTGGATAATCTCTATCTCGCAAAAACCGCTGATCGCCCCTGCCCTAACTTTTGACAGGCAAATTTTCACAAGCAGCTTTTAAGAATGCCTAACTTTCGTTGGGTGACTGTCCAGCCGTTCTCCCATATCATCAAGTCAATCGACAAATCATCGAGATAAACTCTATGAGCAGGCGCTGAGCATTGATCTCAATACCGTATCCTGTTCTGAAAATCACGTAAATGTTTTTGCGCGTGATTGTTGCTTTCGTTTACAATGAGCGCAAATAATTGTTGCATAACATACTTTCATGGCACTAAATATATAGTCTCTTCAGGAAACTTATGGAACAACCTATCAAACTACATATTGACCACATCTCCCTTAGCTTTGGCGGCATCAAAGCGTTACAAGACATCGACTTTAAGGTGCGCCAGGGTGAAATTCTAGCCGTCATCGGACCCAACGGGGCGGGCAAGACCAGCCTTATCAACAGCATTAACGGTTTCTATCATCCACAGCAGGGCAGCATTCGCCTCGATGGGCGCGATATCACCAATGAACCTCCCTACCGCCGCGCACAGATGGGGATCTCGCGCACCTTCCAGAACATCGCCCTCTACACCAACATGACAGCGCTGGATAACCTGATGGCGGCGCGCCACATCCACATGAAAACCAACATGCTGACGGGCGCGATCTTTGTCGGGCAAGCACAGCGCGAAGAGATCGCGCATCGCAAAAAGGTCGAGGAGATCATCGACTTCTTAGAGATGGAAAGCGTGCGTAAGACGATTGTCGGCAATCTGGCATATGGCTTGCGCAAGCGCATCGAATTGGGGCGCGCGCTGGCGCTGGAGCCGACGCTGCTGCTGTTAGACGAACCGATGGCGGGGATGAATGTCGAAGAAAAAGAAGACATGGCGCGCTTCATCCTCGATATCCACGAGCAGCAGGACATGACGATCCTGCTGGTGGAGCACGACATGGGCCTGGTGATGGATATTTCGGATCGCGTGGTGGTGCTGAACTTCGGGCAGAAGATTGCCGAAGGCATAACTGACGAGGTGAAACATGATCCGCGCGTCGTGGAGGCGTATCTGGGGCAAGAGCACTAAGCACAGGTGTTGACGATTGGTTAGACACGCGCACTGTTGCATATCCGAACAAGGGGGTTAACCCCCTTGCTCATCACCCAATATTTAAACGTATGACCCTTAGACGATGAGGGATTTAAAAATGAGCGCTGTTCAGGAAAAAGCCAAACAAGAAAAAATTTATGTGGGCAAACACCAGTTTGCCGTGAAGCCGATTGAACCCCATCTCGACACGCTGCCGAAGAACTTTTTAGCGCGTGTGCATGAGTTGGGCAATCAGGTGGCGATGCGCAAGAAACGCTTCGGCATCTGGCAGGAATACACCTGGCAGGAATGTTATCGGCGTGTACACGATTTTTCGCTAGGGTTGATGAGCCTGGGACTGAAGCGCGGCGAAATGGTGTGTGTCATCGGTGAAAATGACCCGGAGTTCTATTGGGCGGAAATCGCCGTATGGAGCGCGGGCGGCATCACGACGGCGATTTTTACCGACGCCGGGCTGCAAGAATTGACTTATGTACTGGATAACGCCGACGCCGTGTTCCTCGTCGCCCACGATCAGGAACAGGTCGACAAAGCGCTGGCAATCCGCGAGAAAATCCCGAATGTGCGCAAAGTCATCTATTGGGATGATACCGGGCTGTGGAACTATGACGACCACTGGTTGATGAGCTTTGAGGATGTCGAGTCGTTGGGGCGCAAGTACGCGGCGGGAAGTCCCAACGCCTTTGAAGACGCGATTAAGCAGGGACAGGGTGAAGACATCGCGCTGTTCAGCTACACCTCTGGCACGACCAGCTTGCCGAAAGGCGCGATGGTGCGCCACCGCAATCTGTTGAGCAATTTTTTCAACACACTGCCGCTGAATCCGACTTATGCCAGCGATAATTATCTGTCTTTCAGTCCGTTGGCGTGGATTACCGAACACAGCCTGGGCGTCACTGGACATCTGGCGATAGGCGTACAGGTCAATTTCCCTGAAAGCGCATCGACGGTGCAAACAGACTTGCGTGAAATCGCGCCGAGTTCGCTGTTATTCCCCAGCCGCGTGTGGGAAAACCTCGCCAGTACAATCCGTGTGCGTATTAACGATAGTACGTGGATCAACCGCTTCCTCTATCGTGCATTCTTGCCTGTCGCTTATCGCATCATCGACATGGAAGATGCCAGGCAGACAATCCCGCCGCAGTGGCAGCTTTTACGCTGGCTCGGCGAGAGGGCGGTATTTCAGCCGCTGCGTGACAAAATCGGCATGACGCGCATCCGTTCGGCGTTTACGTCGGGCGCGGCGCTGAGTCCCGACAGTCTGCGTTTCTTCCGCGCGTTGGGCGTTGAACTGCGCAGCATCTACGGTTCAACGGAAGTGATTGCCGCCACGCAGCACGTCAGGAACAACGTCAGACTGGCAAGCGTGGGCGAACCTGTGCCGGGCGTAGAGATCAAGCTCAACGATGATGGCGAAATCCTGATTCGCAGCAATTCGGTGTTCGCTGGCTACTATAAAGATGAAAAGAAGACTGGCGAAGCATTGGACGAAGAAGGCTTTTTTCACACGGGCGATGCGGGCTATTTTGACGATCAGGGACATCTCATCTACCTTGACCGTGTG